>JBBACU010000027.1:0-12238 GCA_041656815.1 Proteiniphilum sp. | reverse complement strand
AATTAATTAAAAACAAAATGAATAGCCTAAAACAAATCTCCTTTGTCTTTAGCCACAAAGATACGCGTTTTTTTTATCAAATAATTAGTTTGAGAAGAGAAAGTTATCCGCCGTTCACGGAAGCAATCAGCGCGCTCAGGTTAGACGTGAGCAACTTTACCGAAATAGCCATCAGGATAACCCCAAAAAATTTCCGGAGGATATAGGCCCCACTCTCTCCCAAAAGCTTCTTGACGGGCCCCAGGAACCGAAGTACGATGTAAACAATCACAATATTCAACAATACGGCTGCGATAATATTAACCGTGAAGTATTCAGCACGCATCGAAAGAAGAGTCGTGAAACTTCCCGGTCCGGCAATTAACGGGAAGACCACCGGGAAAAGCGTGGAAGAGTCTTCCGAATGGGTATTGTCGTTCTTGAATATCTCCACGCCAAATATCATTTCAATGGAGATGATGAGGAGAACCACCGCGCCTGCCACGGCAAAGGAAGACACATCCAGTTGAAAAAGCTTCAATATCCATTCGCCCACGAATAGGAATCCTACCAGGATTAGCAGGGAGTACAAGGCTGCCTTCTCGGGGTGGATGGTCTTGTTCTGCGCCCGCAAATTCAAGAAAATAGGCACCGATCCGGTGACATCGATAATCGCGAACAGCACCAAAAACGCGCTGATTATTTCAAGACCGTTTACGTTCATCCCCCTTGCTACTATTAGAATTGTGAAAGATAATCCTTACATTTTCACGCGAATATATCATATTTCCCTGAAATATGCAAGGCAGGTGCTGAATTATGTCAACTCTGAGGATATTTAATCCTTACGCGAGTCAGCCTTCCCCCGGGCTCAACCATCGGACAAAATTTAGCCCGCGGGGGATCGGCCCGACTTTCCGGGATTACCCCCTTAGACGACGTTTAGTCTCCGGGAAATGGATGGCTCAAAACGGCCGAGATCGGCTCACGGGGAAAAGGGTCTGGGTGCACCCGGTTGAGGTACTTGATGATACGAAAGGCATTGAAGTGATGAAAAAAACGTTTTCTAAACGTATCAAGCCGTGTGCTATTGCCGTTGCAATCGTCCACCATTCTCATGAAATCAATCTCGTTCAGGTAACGTGAAAGCGCGGGGTGCAACCCATGCAGCCGCGCTGCCACCCCCTCCCTGTCTTGCCTGAAAAAAGCATCTACCAAATCAAACAATCCCTTGAGCTCCAAGAAAGAACGTCGCGAATACACCGTCGGCGTATTTCCCGCCTCATCCATCATTTTTTGCAACGCGGGCCCTGTGCCAAACGGAACGCGATCGGAATAACGTGCCAACGGGTAAACAATAACATCATTCAACTCCCTCGCTTTCCCGTGCTCAAACACTTTGTGTAAGAAGTAAAAATCTTCCCCTCCCTGCTGCCGTCCCATGCCGCCCACTTTCACGTACGCACTGGCTGACACCGCAAAAGCCGAACCCACGGTGTGATAATAATAAGGAAAACCTATCTCCTTTAGCATACCTCGATAGTAATCGAGGTATGCCTCGTATTGACGAACCTGTTTCTCCAGCTCGCTGGCTGGCTCATCTACGCGATGACACACCTTATGAATGGTTACTCCCAAGCGAGGATCCTGTTGAAAAGTCTCGTAAATTGAAGTGAGAAAATTGGGCGAGACAAGGCAATCAGCATCCAACGAAATAATTACTCCCCGTTCTGTTTTATTCTTCCAGAAGTGTTCCACGGCCAAGTCCATCCCGATCTTCCGTGCCAAGCCTACACCCGCGTGTTTCCTGGGTAGTCCTTCGAAAAAAACAGGGAGAAAAGAGAAATTCGATTCGTTATAACGTGAGGCAAACAGGTTAACTTCGTCGTAGGTGATTCGGTTCTGGGCTACCGCATCGTTGTTGGAAAGAACTCCCGAGTTAATTATCACGGCCACGAGCGTACTCACCGCTGGCGGCTCACATGCACGTAGTCCATGCAACGTGGCCCGCAGGCCGGGTTCATTATAGCAAGGAATCACGACCACTATTTCCGCGCCAAACTCTTTGGGATAGCGGAAGCGCGTGTACTCTTTCTTCTGCCGATCGATATAGGATTTCCAATTTTTCACGCGTAACAAAACAAGAACGGATTCTCCTTCCCGAACTGTTTAACACACGAGCCTCTCCACCCCCTTAACTGCCGTCACTAAGGCTCAGCTTTACTCCTGTGCCGCACCGGTGGCAGGACCGTACTTGCTATTCAGGTACTCCACCACGTCGTTCGTTATATCGTACTTATCGTTGGCATACAAAATGGTGCTGGTGGTCCGGTTACTAAAAATAATCTCATAGTTTCTACTCCGGTTATACTCCACCATCCGGGCTTTGATGGTATCCTCCATTTGGATATTCAGCTTCTCTTGTTCAATCATGAATTCTTGCGTGAGCCGTTCCGCCAGTTGCTGGTATTCCTGGTCCATTTTAAGTATACGCTCTTGCTCTTGCTGCGCCCTTTCTTGGCTCAGGAAAGCGTTATTGCGAAGTTTTCGTTCGAATTCCTGTGCGGCCGTGCTGATCTGGTTTTGCCGCTGGTTGAGCGTGGCACGGGTACTCTCCTCTCTCCGGAGCAGCGACTCGTTCAGGTCTTTGGCAAAATTGTAATTAATTAACAGCGAATCCACGTTCACGTACGCGATGGGCAAGGTGAAGGAAGAGTCATTGAGCAACTCGGAAAGTTCTTTTCCTTTCGTTTCGCTTCTGGCGGGCTTGGAGGTAAAGTGGAGAATAAACAAAACGATTAACGCCACCGCCAGCACACCGCTGATGATGTAGTGAGTAGAATTCTTCATTATCAAGAGATTTATAGTTTTTCAGATTTCAACATTTGCACGATCGGACTCTCTTTTTTGGCCCATTCTCTATCCTGCGAGGTGGCACAGGGGATGCCTCGATCTTGCATCGCTTTGCTTGCCCCGATATGCGTGTTGGGGAACTCCCCCTTCTTGGTAAAGAATACCCGGACACCCATCAGCAAAATAGCCACTAATAGGATGGCAACGCCAAATATTATTATTTTCATCATAATACTCCTCTGTTTGTGTAGCGCGAAGATAGCTGAATTAGCCAATTAAACATTACATTTCCTTATTAAAGATGCTAAATTTTTGCTCATGCCGCTTTTTTCTGCTACTTTTAGGGTCAGAAAAAACATCACTTACATTAGACCGAATTATGACTATAAAAGAGTTACAACCCACCGCCATTTGGAACTACTTCCATGACATCACGCGCATCCCCAGGCCCTCGAAAAAGGAGGAGAAAATACGGGCATACCTGCTAAAATTTGCCGATCACCACGGGCTAGAGGCTCGACAGGACAAGGCCGGCAACGTGGTTATCACCAAGCCTGCCACGCCGGGCAAAGAAGGTGTCCCCACCGTGATACTGCAGTCACACGTGGACATGGTGTGCGAAAAAAATTCCGACGTGGAGCACGATTTCGATCACGATCCCATCGAGGTCGTGATCGAGGGCGATTGGATTAAAGCCAAGGGGACTACGCTAGGGGCTGATAATGGCATCGGGGTGGCGGCCCAGCTGGCCATCTTGGCGGCCGATGACATCGCGCACGGCAAGATCGAGGCACTTTTCACGGTGGACGAGGAGACGGGACTCACCGGCGCCAACGAGTTGGAAGCGGGCTTTCTTACCGGCAACATTCTCATCAACCTCGACACGGAGGAAGAGGGAGAGATATACATCGGCTGCGCCGGGGGAATCGGCACCAAAGCCTATTTTAGCTACAAGCCCAAAGAGGCGCCCAAGAAACTTTTCTGGTTCAAGGTTTCTGTAAAGGGACTTCGCGGGGGACACTCGGGAGGCGACATACACAAGGAGTTGGGCAACGCGAACAAGCTGCTCGCGCGTTTTCTATACCCTCTTACCCGTGAAAAATATGGATTGGTGCTGGCCGAGATCGACGGCGGCAACCTGCATAACGCCATCGCGCGCGAAGCGTATGCCGTGGCAGGGGTAAAAGAGAAATACAAAGAAGATATCCGGGTCCTGCTGAACAGGTACCTAGCCGACGTGCAAAATGAGTACAGGGAGATGGATCCGGGCTTGGATATCCAACTGGAATCGATGCCTCAACCCACGACGGTATTAAAAAAGGGGACATCCCGGAAATTAATCCGCTCGCTGTGTGCCTGCCCCCACGGGGTGATCGGCATGAGCAACGATATACCGGGCTTGGTGGAGACCTCTACCAACCTCGCCTCGATCAAAATGATGGAGGGGCACCGGGTGGAGGTTGGCACAAGCCAGCGCAGCTCGGTCGAGTCGCGGAAGAGAATGGTAAAGCAAATGGTGGCATCGGTATTCGAGTTAGCGGGGGCCAACGTGATCCACAATGAGGGGTATCCCGGCTGGGAGCCCAATCCCGGCTCCACCATCTTGCAGCATGCCCGGGGCGTGTACATGGCACTCTACGGGAAAGACCCGGAAGTGAAAGCGATCCACGCGGGATTGGAGTGCGGCCTGTTCCTCGAAAAATATCCTCGCCTTGACATGATTTCGATCGGGCCGGATATGACGGACGTGCACTCGCCGGATGAAAAAATGAAGATATCCTCGGTAGGGAAATTCTGGGATTTTCTCGTGAAGATACTGGGTGACCTCCCCGCGAGAGAGGAGGTACAGGAATAAATAAAGTAAAAGAGAGGAGGCGCTATTTCAATATCATGCGCGACGCGGTATTTTTTGGTTTCTTCTTTATCGTATGCGCGACGGGAGTTTTCTCGCAAGACAGCTTCCGGGTGATGTTCTATAACGTGGAAAACTTGTTCGACACGAAGGATGACCCGCTGAAAAACGACGATGATTTCCTGCCGGACGGATTCATGCGTTGGGCACCCTGGAAGTACCGGGAAAAACTGCGCGACATAACCCGGGTAATCACCGCGGTGGGAGAAATGCAATCGCCCGCGCTGGTGGGGCTTTGCGAGGTGGAGAACGATGCGGTGCTTTTCGACCTTACCCGGGAATCTCCCCTGAAAGCCCAAGAATACGAGTACGTTATCACGCGCTCTCCCGACGAGCGTGGGATCAACGTGGCATTGCTCTATCAACGCCATCAATTTAAATTGCTGGCGTTTAAAGAGTACGAGGTCCGGTTCAATCGGCCCCATCAACGCCCCACCCGGAACATCCTGCACGCGGTAGGAGAGCTTGTAAGCGGCGATACACTCGACGTGCTTGTTTGTCACTTTCCCTCGCGCAGTGGTGGGGAGCGGGAAACGGAACCGGCACGGGTGCGGGCAGCTGCCCTGCTAAAAGAGAAAACCGACAGCATCATTAACGCGCGGGCTTGCCCCTACTGCATTATCATGGGCGACTTCAACGATCCCCCCGGCAGCAGGAGCCTTTTGGGCACGTTGCAAGCAAACAGGCCGTGGAAACTGGAGAGACAGAAAGTGTCGGAAGGGCATGGGATACCGGAGAAGCGGGAAACACCACCCGGGGCGAACGCTTTGTACAATCTTTTTTTTGATCACGCGGATGATCCCGAACGTGGAACCTACAAGTACCAAGGCAGATGGGAAGTGATCGATCAGTTTATCGTGAGTGGCAACTTGCTGACAGAAAAGAACCGCATACATGTCAAGGACTTGAGGGCAAACATCTTTGATGCCGGCTTCTTATTGGAAGACGACGACAAGTATTACGGGAAGAAACCGTTTCGCACCAGTTCGGGACCGAGATATCTCGGCGGATTCAGCGATCACCTCCCCATTTACATGGATCTAACTATTTACAATTAGCGCTTTAACGATCGTTTTTTCAAACTTTATGACAATTACCTTGGTTACTGTCGAGAATAAACCCTACATTTGTAAGTTGAAATAAGCGTCATCATAAACTATCAAATAAACAAGAAAACTATGAATCCACTACTTATCAACCTGAATGGCTGGGAAATCCCCATCATTGTCTTGGTTATCCTGATCCTTTTTGGAGGAAAAAAAATACCTGAATTCATGAAAGGATTGGGAAAAGGGATCAACAGCTTCAAAAGAGGGTTAAACGATATTGAAGAAGATATAAAGGCAAGTTCCAGCGATAGCAAGTCGTCTTCGACAAGCAATGAATAAATAAGAGATCTGCTGCCGGGTCACGCGGTTTTGGAGAACACTTTCCAGCATGGAGGGGATAATCCCCACACTTTGCTGCAGGATTATTATTTCACATCACACCTTATTAAGACCGCGTGATTCGAAATCTAAACCTGTCGCTTCGACGGGTTAATTTTGTAAATTTACAAATACAGAGCAAGGGTATACATGGCAGAAAAAGAAATGTCCTTTTGGGATCACCTGGAGGAGTTCCGGTGGACCATTATCCGTATTTTCGGAGCTGTTTTTGCTTTCTCTGTCGTGGGCTTCATCATTATCCCCCGCATCTTTGATAGCGTGATCCTTGCCCCGCGCTCGTCGGACTTCATCACGTACCGGTTCTTTGAAAAGGCGGGCGAGTATCTCCCGTTCTTACCTGACTTCTCCTCGGATGCATTTTCCGTGGAGATGCTCAACATCAACATGACCACGCAGTTCATGACCTATATCTCTACTTCGTTGGCATTTGGTGCTCTCTGTACGATCCCGTATATCCTTTATGAATTATGGAAATTCATAAGCCCCGCGCTCTACGAGAACGAGGCAAAAGGGGTTAAAAGAGCTTTCGGTTTTGGTGGGTTCATGTTCGTGTTAGGTTGCCTAGTAGGCTACTTTGTTGTTTTCCCTTTGATCTTCCGATTTCTAATCACTTTCGAGTTGAGTGATGCCATCAAGAACTCTATCTCACTTGACTCCTACATGAACAACTTCTACACGCTCATCTTAATCATGGGGTTGGTGTTCGAGCTACCCTTGGTTTTCTGGCTGCTTTCGAGCTTGGGCTTGATCTACCGCTCATTCTTCCGAAAATACCGCCGCCATGCCGTCGTCGGCTCACTGGTCGCCGCCGCGCTCATCACCCCATCGGGAGATCCCTTCTCCCTGTTCGTGGTGACCCTCCCGATATATATGCTGTGGGAGATTAGCGCCTTCGTGGTGAAAAAAGATCCCCCTGAAGAGGAAGAGGAGTTGCCCGCGGTGATCGAGTAAAAATTCCCGAGGCCTTCATCGTGCCGCGATGACCTCGATCTCCACGAGCGCGTTCTTTGGCAGGGCCTTCACGGCAAAAGTAGATCGTGCCGGAAACTCCTCTTTAAACTGGGTCGCATAGACCTCGTTCATCCCGTCAAACAGCGACATATCCTCCAAGAAAACGGTGGTCTTCACCACGTGGTTGATATTTAATCCGGCTGCCGATAATACCGCTTTTACATTCACAAAGATCTGGGCTGTTTGCTCCTTGATCCCTCCCGGGACAAAGTTGCCGGTCACGCAATCGATAGGCAGCATCCCCGACAAATATAACGTACCGTTCGCCTCGACTGCCTGGCTATACGGCCCTATAGCCGCGGGCGCACTATTGGTGGAAATAACTTTCTTCATAATCTAAAATCTTCACATTAATCACATTGACTTCGTCCATTTTCTGTCGTCACTCGGCAAAGCTCAAACAAGTTTGACTATGCTCTCATTCCTAAGAAAATTGGCACATTGGCACATTAGTCACATTGGCACATTAATCACATTAGCCTCCCCGTTGGCGCACCACCTCGTAAATCAATACTCCGGCAGCGACCGACACGTTAAGGGATTGAATGGTCCCGAACTGGGGAATTTTCACCAGCTCGTCACTAAGCCTCAGGTGAACCGGGTCAACCCCCACGTCCTCCGAGCCCATCAGTAGGGCAACAGGCACGCTCATATCACTACCAGTATAGAGTTCGGCTGCCTTCTCGGTGGCTGTCACCACTTTTATCCCGCTGTTCTTCAGGTAGACGATCGCCTCCTTGAGGCTCCGTTCCCTGCACACCGGTATGGAATGCAACGCCCCGGCGGATGTCTTCATCGCGTCGGCATTCACCGACACGCTCCCCCTGGCGGGAATCACGATCGCGTGCACACCCGCCACTTCGCACGTGCGCGCGATGGCACCAAAGTTACGCACATCAGTCAGCCCATCCAGCACGAGGATAAACGGGTTCTTTCCCTCCTCGTACAACAGGGGCACGATCTGTTCCAGTTTCTGGTAAGTCACCGCGGAGGTAAAGGCAATCACCCCCTGATGATTTTTCCGTGTTACCCGGTCGATCCGCTCCAACGGCACCCGCTGCATCGGGATCTCGTGAAGACGGAGTAGTTCCTGTAATTCGGAGAATAGTTCGCCCGACAATTCACGCTTTACCATCACCTTATCTATATCCTTTCCGGCCTCCACCGCTTCCATCACGGCACGAATGCCAAAAATCATCTCTTTCTCCTTCATACGATAAAACTATAACGTTTTGCCTGCACGGCCAGTTTACACTCCCAGCATTACGCGGGCATTTTCTATTGCTTCATTGGTCACTTCGGCTCCGCTCAACATGCGTGCGATCTCCTCCACCCGCTCTGTTGAAGACAGTACTTTAACGCGGGTAACCACGCTCTCGTCCAGTTCTTCCTTGTACACCACGAAGTGGGCATGTCCTTTGGACGCGATCTGGGGTAGGTGGGTAATGCCGATCACCTGCATCTCGCGGCTCATCTCCTTCATGATTACCCCTACCCTGTCGGCTATTTCTCCCGAGGTACCGGTATCAATCTCGTCGAAAATAATGGTGGGCAAGGCAGTGGCTCCCGCGATCATCGCCTTCAGGCAAAGCATCAGCCGCGATATCTCCCCGCCCGAAGCAATCTCGGCGACTGGCTGTAGCGGGATGTTCTTGTTGGCAGAAAAAAGGAACTGAACCGTGTCGCCACCTGATTCGTCGGGTTCTTTCTTTTCCGTGAACTCGCACCGGAAACGGGTATTGGGCATCCTCAGGTAGGCGAGCCTTTCTGTTAATTGTTTCTCGACTCCCGGGGCTGCCTCCTTTCGTTTCTTACTAAGCAGGGTTGCTTTTTCGAGCAGGATCTTCCGTTTCTCGGCCGTCTCTTTTTCGCGTGCCGATAACGCTTCATCCAGCGAGTCGATGTCTTCCAGTCGATTCCTTATCTTGTCGCGGAGAGTTATCAACTCGCTCACCGTATTGACCGAATGCTTCTTTTGCAGCCCGAAGAGGGTTCCCAGGCGGTCCTCCACCAGCCGCTGTCTTTCGGGATCAAACTCCACCGTGTCGAAATAGCGGGCTGCCTCCTCCCGCGCGTCTTTCATGTCGATATAAGCAGCCTCCACCCTCGTGGCAAGCTCTGTCACTTTCGGGTACACCTGCTGCACGCGAAGCAGCGCGTCGGCGGTGGAGCGCAACAACGCTTCGGCGCTCTGTTCCTCCCCTCCGAGCAGCGATATCGTCTCGTAGAGTCCCGTTTTTATCTCCTCGGCATAGGTCAAAGCCTTTAGCTCTTCTTCCAGTCGCTCCTGCTCTCCCTCCTCTAAGGCCGCTTCCTGCAGGGCCTCAAACTGGAAGCGGAGGTAATCCTCCTCCTCTTTATTCTCGCGCGAGCGAACCCGCAGTTCTTGGAGCGCTTTCTCTGAAGCGCGGTAAGCGCGAAAAGCCTCCCTGTACACTTCCCGCTCCTTGCCTGTTCCCGCCAAAGCGTCAACCACGCTTAGCTGGAACTGGTTATCTTGCAATGCCAGGCTTCGATGCTGCGAGTGCACGTCAATCAACCGGTCACCCAACTTTTTCAGGTCGTTCAAGTAAACCGGCGAGTCGTTCACGAAAGCACGCGATTTCCCGCCGGTCCATATTTCCCGCCGCAAGATGCACTCGTCGCCATCGTATACCCAGTCGTTCTCGTCAAAAAATGGCTCCAAGTTGTACGACGAAATATCAAAAACACCCTCGATCACGCATTTATTCGCTCCCTGCTTGATGTGGCGGGCATCGGCACGTTGCCCCAGGATAAGCGACAGCGCTCCCAAGATAATCGATTTCCCCGCCCCGGTCTCCCCGGTGATCACGGAAAAGCCTGGATCGAAAGCGATATGGAGCGAATCGATCAACGCGTAGTTCTCTATGGATAACGACCTTAACATGTCATTCTTCAGTCGTGAGCTATATTTATTTTAAATTTGACGGTAAATTAACGGTATATTATATACTCGTTGTGATATTATACGTCAAAAGTACTAAATCTTGCCGAAACATCCGTCGATTCCATTCTTTCTCTTTATTTACGGTCCGTGCAATCCCACATTACTCCCGCTCACTTTGAATGATGTGCGCCGGTTTATTTGATCCGCGACCTCCTGTTGTTCCTCGGGCAGTTGTTCAATGAACCCTGGGGAAAGGACATCTCCCTCTTTTAGGAAGCCATGCTTGGAAGCCAAGCTTTTGCTCACGACCTCGGGGCGTGAGCTGCCATGGCCGGTAGCCGTCAGCCGCTCTTTTTCGATGCCCCGTGCTACAAGGTAGTCCACTACCGACTGTGCACGCCGCAACGAGAGATCCCGGTTGTAATCATCCGGGCCTGTCCGATCGGTATGGGCAGAAAGTTCCACGAAAATCTCCGGGTGTTCCTCCATCAGGGAAACAAGCTTTTCCAGTTCCTTCGCCGATTCCGGCCGTAGCACCGCGCTATCAAAATCGTAAAAGATGTGTTCCATCACCACCGGCATGCCGATCGGGATCATCTCGAAATCGACATACACCAGGGTGTCCTTATTCGCCGGAAGTGCCTGCAACTCTCCTTTCGAATTAAGAAATCCCTCTATGCTGGCCAGGAACAGGTACGCTACCCCCGCCTCCGCCTTGAAGGCATACTCCCCGTCTGCGTTGGTGATAAAATGGTGCCGGGTGCCATTGCTCCCCACCACTGCCACGGTCACGCCGGGAATCAACGCGTCTGCGTGATCCACCGCGATGCCTTCCACCCGAATGGAGGGGTTCACGCGCTCAAACGAGTAGATATGGTCGTAGCCCCTCGCGTCATCGCGGTTCGAGCTAAAAAAACCTTTCTCTCCTTGGGGATAGAACGTGATGCCGAAATCATCGGCGGGAGAGTTGAGGGGTAGCATGTTTTGCGTCCGCCACCGGTTGGTTTCTCCCGGCATAACAGCGACAAACAGGTCCAATCCCCCCATTCCGGGATGTCCGTCGGACGAGAAGTAAAGCGTGGAATCGTTCCGGGCATACGGGAACATCTCGTCCCCGGGTGAATTAATCTCCGGCCCCATGTTTTCAATGGAAAGCACTTCGGCACTTCCTTTCAACTTTGCTCGCCAGATATCTTTTCCGCCCTGCCCTCCCGGCATGTCCGACACGAAGTAGAGGTAGTTCCCGCATGGCGAAGGGGCAGGATGGGCAAAAGTCCACGGCGAGTCGACCGGAAATTCCAGCGACCTGCCGCCACTCCATTCCCCGTTCACGTTTCGAGACAAGTGAATTTCCGGGGTAGTGCCTCGGCTTGGGTCCGCGTAGCTATAAGTGTAATACATCCACTCCCCGTCCGGCGAAAAAGCGGGGGTGCCTTCATCGTACTCCGTATTGACACTCGTTTCCATCCGTTTCGGCTGTTGCCACTCTCCCTGCACGTTGGTCTCCGAAAAATAGATATCGTTGTATTTCATCCCGGTGACCGGGCTTCGTTCTTCCCCGCGCGAAGCTTCTCTCGAGGAGGTGAAATATAGCCGGTCTCCCCGACTGTTCAACATAGGGCTAAATTCACCGCGATTAGAAATGAACACCTCTTCCCGTCTCACCGCGTAACGGGTAGGCTCCCGGCTCCACTCCATCGCCATTTCTGCCCCATGCAAGCCGGATAATGCCAACGGATGGCCCGGATGCATGGCCAAGAAGTCTCGATATGCCGCGGCCGCTTGTTCGTGAGCTCCTTCTCTATGCAGCATTCGCGCGTAATGGAAGTACATCAATGTATCGGGGTACTCGTAGCGAATCGCGTTCCGGTAAGCGCCCGCTGCCCGAGTTGTTTGATTGAGTAACCGGTAGTTTTCTGCCATCTCGTACGCGATCACGCCCCTCATAGCCCGCTGGTCTCGCGAGGCACTCCGGTAAAGCTCACGGTAAACCTCTGCCGCGGCGTGATATTCACCCTTCGCGTAATGCTCCCGAGCATCGCCCAGCTTTGCCGATTGGCAAGAGACCAAGAGAGAAAAGATCAGCAGAATAATGAATTTCATCCCATCCCGCCTCCCTGATGCTCC
>JBBACU010000026.1:0-12252 GCA_041656815.1 Proteiniphilum sp. | reverse complement strand
GAAAAAGGGATGCTCGATAACACCTTGATAGTTTTTACCAGTGACAACGGGGGAGAGGCCACGATTACTTCCAATAAGCCACTGCGAGATGGGAAAAGCTCCCAGTATGAAGGTGGTTTACGGATCGCCAAGATTGTTTATTTTCCTGCCAAGGTACCCGGTGGGAGAGTGATTGACGAGAGCGTGGCCACGTATGATTACCTGCCCACTTTTTGTGAAATGTTGCGAGTGGGTAGCGATGAACTGTTTCAGCAACCGGATGGGATATCCCTTTGGCCGCTATGGACCGGAAAGGACAACATGTTGCCGGAACGTTCACTCTACTGGCATTACCCGCTTGAAAAGCCTCACTTTTTGGGAGGCCGCTCTTCCGCGGCTATCCGGTCAGGTGATTGGAAACTCATACAATTTTATGATTCAGGAGAGTTCGAGCTGTATAATCTGAAAAATGATATAGGCGAATCGAATAACTTGGCTGCCCGATATCCCGGTGTAGTAAGCCAGCTCGTTGAAGAACTGGATGAATGGCGAGATGAAGTAGGCGTGGAAAAACAATAAAAAAATAAGTGACATGAAGAATTCTAGTATAATACCTCTATGCATAGGTTCATACTTGGCAGTCCCTCTACTCCAAGCAGGTGAGAAAGCACCTCCAAATATCGTGTTGATCATGACGGATCAACAAAAGGCTGATTTGCTGGCAAGGGAGGGCTATCCTTTGAATACAATGCCCTTTATCGATGAACTGGCATCCCAGGGAACCTGGTTTGACAAGGCATATACTTCCAGTCCCGCGAGCGTGCCGGCACGTACCTCTTTACTGACGGGAAGATACCCCAAGGCTACCCATGTAAGAAGCAACCAAAACCTGCAGGATGCTTTCTTTGATAAAGATATGTTTCATCTCCTCCAAGAGCATGGCTATGCCACGGCATTGGTAGGAAAAAATCATACCTATCTTGATCCTAAGCGAGTAGATTACTGGTCAGAATACGGGCACGCGGGGAAAGTAGGAAAGCCGGATTCGGATAAAGGAGCTGCCTTCGATCAGTTTTTGAGGGAAACACAACTGTATGCATCTTTTGAACCCTCCCCAGGTGGAATAGAGAGCCAACCCGCTTATCGTATGGTAGATGAAGCATCAGAATGGGTCCGTGACATGAAAGAAAAACCTTTCATGCTCTGGTTATCATTTGCTGAACCTCACAATCCTTACCAGGCTTGTGAACCCTATTTTTCCATGTTCAAGGATCAATTACCACCCTTGCGAACGTCATCCAGCGACAGGGTGATCAAAGGAGACCGGTACGAAACACTTGCCGAAATGATGGCACTTGGGCACGTGGGGTATGAAGAGCAATTGGAAGAGTTGCGTTTCATTTACCTTGGAATGTTGCGAATGATTGATGATCAGATCAAACGTTTTGTCGAGAATTTGAAAGCGCAAGGCGTGTATGATAATACCATCTTCATTTTTATATCAGATCATGGGGATTACGTGGGCGAGTATGGCCTGATGAAGAAAGGAGCGGGCCTTGACGAAATAGCTACCCGTATTCCCATGCAGTGGAGCGGGCCGGGTATAAAAGAATCCTCGGGCCCGCGTGACGCGCATGTTTCTATCGTGGATATTTTCCCGACAATCTGCGAGATTATCGACGCGCCAATCCCTATAGGGGTACAGGGACGTAGCCTATGGCCCCTGCTCCAAGGGAAACCCTACCCGGAAGAGTTGTTTAATAGTATCTATGCTGAACATGGCTACGGTGGGCAATTCTATACAAAAGAGGATGGTACGGACTATTTAGCAGAAGGAGCTATTTCCAATAATAAGTATTTTTTTGATGAACTCAATAGTTGGACACAAAGCGGGTTTACCAAGATGGTAAGAAAAGGAAACTGGAAATTGATTTTTGATATGAACGGGAATGGGGAGCTATACAATCTGGTAAAAGACCCTTTGGAATTGAAGAATCTTTTTAACAACGAAGCGTGTACTTCTACAAGAGTTGATATGCTCGAGGAACTATTGAAATGGGAGATTGCCACGGGTGACCCGTTGCCTATCCCACGACGAAGGTATCATTTCAAGAGAAATGAATTGTTGCGGTAAGCAAGTATAGAACCTGCTTCCTATCCTTGGGGAAGAGAGGCACAACTTGCCAGAATTAGAGTTGAAATTAGAAAAGGGGAACTTCGTATGATACCATTGAAACATAAAATATATGATGAAAAGTTCTCGTGAAAATTCGAATTACCACGAGTTCCCCATGTACAATAGTCACATGAAAATTAATAATTTTAATCAGATGAAAAAGAAACAGTTAATTTTGATCTTGTTTTTGTTACCCGCTTTGCTTTTCTCTCAGGAGACGATCAATGTAAAGGGAGTAATTGTTGATGGAAAAGGGGAACCTGTTATAGGAGCAACCATTATTCAGGAAGAAGATTCTTCCGTGGGTACTATTTCTGACGTGGACGGACAATTTTCTCTCTCCGTGCCCGCTAACTCTTCTATAGAAATATCCTATATTGGATATGTTACTCAGATGGTTGAAGCAACTGGAGATTTCGTGAGAATTGTATTACTCGAAGACACTAAGTCGTTAGATGAGCTGGTGGTAATTGGCTATGGTACCGTGAGGAAAAGTGATTTAACCGGCTCCGTAACCTCTTTGAAATCCGACGAATTGAATAAAGGAGTTACTTCAACCATGACCGGCCTGTAACAGGGAAAAGCCGCCGGTGTACAGATAACCCAGGCTAGTGCAGAGCCGGGTGGAGGGACAACTATTCAAATCAGAGGCTCGGGTTCTGTTAATGCTGGTTCCGGGCCATTATACGTGGTAGATGGACTACCGATAGAAACAGGGCAGGTTATCTCGGGCGGGGGAGCGGGTATACCTAATATCAGCGTGGCAAGAAGCCCGATCAGTAATATCAACCCCTCGGATATAGAGTCCATCGAGATTTTAAAGGATGCATCGGCTACCGCGATTTACGGGGCGAGAGGAGCCAACGGGGTAATCTTGATAACAACCAAGAAAGGAAGCACCGGGGCCCTTTCAGTGAATTATAACGGCTATGCGGGTATGCAATCCCCTATTGATATGATTGAGGTACTTAACGCGGATGATTACAAGAGGATTTTGAATGAAATTCTCGATACGCCCGGGTCTGGTGTCGCGGAATCGGAACGAGTAGGAGATATTCAAGACGGCGGCACTAACTGGCAAAATGAGATGCTTAGAAACTCGTGGGTACAAAGCCATAGTCTGTCTTTTAGCGGGGGAAGTACCAATTCCAACTACTTTGCATCCTTGAACTATTTTAATCAAGAAGGCGTACTAAAGACATCGGCTTTCGAGAGATACGACGCGAGGATGAATATGGAACATAATACCGACAAATTTAAATTTGGTATGAATCTTTCTACCTCTTATACTTTTGATAATACAGTGCCTATTGGCTTTAGTACTAATGAGGAAGGAAGCAGCTTGTACGCGGCACGGGGATTCGATCCCACCTTGGGAATATATGATGAGAATGGAGATTATCAAATCTCTTCCATGTTGAATCTCGATAACCCGTTGGCCTTATTATACGGGAAAACCAGTAAAACCGATAACTATAGGACACTTGGAACGGTTTTTGGGGAGTATACTATTTTGGAAGGATGGACCGCTAAATTGAACGTGGGCTTTGACACGAGGAATAGTAGAAGGGATACTTACGTTTCTCGTCTTACAAAAAGCGGTCGTGCCAATTCCGGGATAGGAACGGTACTTAGTGGAACGAGAAATAACTACTTGGGAGAGTTGACGACCACCTATTTTAAAGACCTGGCCAATAATAGTAGCATCAATTTACTGGGAGGGGTAACCTACCAGAAATTCATAAATTATAACATGGTCGGGCGCGGTCGTGATTTTCCCGCGGATGAATCCGGGACAGATAACATGGGACTAGGCAATCCTGAACTGTACGAAGTGGATAGTTCCAAAAATAACAATAAACTGCTCTCTTATATAGGACGGGCTAATTATAACCTGTGGGATAAATTTCTTTTTACGGCTACTTTGAGAGTGGATGGATCGTCCAGGTTCGGTGATAACAGCAAATTCGGTTATTTCCCTTCTGGGGCTTTCGCTTGGAAGTTACAAGATTACGAAGTGATCAAGAATATGAATATTTTCAACTCGTTGAAATTCAGGGCGAGCGTGGGACGTACCGGGAATCAAGATATTGGAAACTTCCTGTCGCTAACCACTTTTGGCCGTGGCCCTAACGTGATACTCGACGGAGCACAATACGTGACCCTTTCACCAACCCGGCTGGCAAATCCTGACCTGAAATGGGAAACAACGGAACAGGTTAATGTCGGCTTGGATATGGGATTCTTGGCTAATCGCATCGTTGTTTCACTTGATTATTTTGAAAAAAATACTTATGACATGCTATTTGATTTGCCGATTCCACCATCTACAGGATATTCATCCATAATGGATAACATCGGTAATATTAAAAACAACGGGTTTGAAATGACAATTGATTCTAGGAATCTAGTTAATGAATTTAAATGGAATACTAGTTTAAACATCAGTACCCTGAAAAATAGGGTAACGGATACCGGTGATATCAACGAGATTATACACACCGGGGCAGGACAGTCAACTTCTCAAATAGCCATCATCCGGAAAGGGGAAGCACTCAACTCTTTTTACGGTTATAAGACAGATGGTATCTGGCAATCTCAAGAAGAAATAACGACCTCGGGTACGAAAGATCCCGTGAAACCAGGAGATGTAAAATTTGTTGATATAAATGGAGACGGGGTCGTAAACACTTCTGATCGCGTAATTCTTGGAAAATCCATGCCGTCATTCACGATGGGATTGACGAATGTTTTCGAGTACAAGAATTTTCAATTAAACGTCTTTATTGACGCGGCTACCGGGTCAAAGATGCTTAACAACTCCAAGGTGGAAACATATTATCCCGTGAGCCACAGGCGTAATAGAATGGCAGAACCTTACTTGAACAGGTGGACCGAATCAAATCCATCTACTATTTATCCCTCGTTCGTGAATCCCGCGGGCCAAGGAAACAAGGCTGTTAGCGACTTAACAGTGGAAGATGCGTCCTATATTAGGCTTCAAACAGTTCAATTATCCTATCTTGTACCGTTAAAGAGTAGGAGAATATTTGAAAATATAAACCTGTTTGTCACGGGACAAAACTTGCATACTTGTACCAATTATACCGGCCAGGATCCCACCACTAACTCGCATGGTAACAGCAGCTTGAAAATCGACTTTAACTCGTACCCGGTCTATAGGACTTTGATGTTCGGTGTGGAATTGGGATTTTGATTAGAAGCTTATAAAACCTATATGTTTAAATAACTAAAATGCAAAAGTATGAAACTCAAATATTATATATCGACATTTATTATAAGTTCTTTCCTATTTGCCGGTTGTGCAGATATGTTGAAAGAAGATGTTTATTCACAATTGGATCCCGGCGCACTTTTTTCGTCGGTAAACGGGATAGAACGGGTGCTTTTTGCCGCGTATAGTGAAGCTCAGATTAATGGTGATTTTGGTGGAAATATCTGGTTTCAGGAAGAGTGGACATGCGACCAGTTTTGGGAAACAGGCGGTGCCGTTAATTTACAAGCTGTTGTAATGTTGGGATTTACTTGGGATGCTTCGTACCCAACACACTGGGGTAATCTATGGAATAACAGTTACAATGCCGTCCGTAATGCCAACCTTGTTCTGGAAAATATCGACAATGCTCCTGTTGAAGCAGCCCTAAAAGAGAGGTTAATTGCCGAAGCGCGATTCGTGAGGGCGAGTGCTTACTATATCCTTTATACCATGTGGGGGCCGGTTCCGCTCCGCCTGAACACTACCGACCCTCTTGAAATGGCACGTGCTACTGACGAGGAAATGAGAGCCTATTTCGAGAAGGAATTTACCGAGGTAGCAGATATACTTCCAGGTAGAAATGAGCCTAATTATCAATATGGACGTGCCACTAAAGGTGCTGCCTTGGGGTATCTGACTAAATATTATTTAAATACTAGGCAATGGCAAAAATGCGCCGATGTTGCAGAGGATTTAATCGAACTCAATCAATACGAGTTATGGCCTGATTACGCGACTTTATTTACAGTAGAAAATGAAAGGAACCAGAGAGAGTTTGTTTGGTTTTATACCTGTAGCCCTTTAGGGCCAGGTAATGAATTTATTAATGGCGCGTACCCCAACCAGTATAAATCCAAAGTAGATGGTTCTATGCCATTTTTGAATAATATGAGAAACTGGGCCCGTATGGACCGGTTAAGAGATTCTTTTTATAACTCCTTTGACTCGGCTGACAAGCGTACAGAAGTGATTATTAGCGAGTATATTAATACCAATGGTAATGTCGTGTCTTTACTGAACAACGACAATTGCCGATCGTTCAAGTACCCCCCTGATGTGAATGCGGTTGAGAATGCTCACGGAAATGATCTCGCGGTTATCCGTTACGCCGATATCCTGCTTTCAAGAGCAGAAGCATTGAACGAACTGAATGGGCCAACCCAGGAATCGCTAGACCTGATTCAGGAAGTACGTGACCGTGCAGGTTTAACCACCCCGTTGACCCTTTCCGACTACACGAAAGAGACATTACGGGACAGGATTTTAGACGAGAGAGGATGGGAGTTCTTTGGGGAGAAACTTCGTCGTCAGGACCTACTCCGGATGGATAAGTTTATTAGCTCCGCGAAAGAGAGAGGGATTTCACATGCAGCGGACTATCACAAGCTTTTCCCGATCCCGCAGACAGAGATTAATGCTAACCCGTTGTGTAAGCAAAACCCGGGGTACTCCTCGGACGATGAGAATTAATAAATATAATTACGATTGAATTCAAAACCAGTATTTTTATGATAAAAAAATCAATCTATACAACGGCGGTAACAGGTCTTTCCGTTTGTTCACTATTTGGGCAACAAGCGGAAAGACCCAACCTCGTGCTATTCATGTCGGATGATTGCACCTATTACGATATCGGTTGTTATGGAAGCAGTGATTCTAAAACTCCGCACATCGACAATTTTGCCGCGGAGGGGATGCTGTTCTCGAAAGCTTACCAGGCATCGCCGATGAGTTCACCCACCCGTCATAATTTGATGACCGGTTTATGGCCGGTAAAGACGGGGGCGTATCCTAATCATACATCGGCAAAAGAGGGAACGCTAAGTATAGTGCATCATTTGAGGCCAGCCGGCTATAGAGTAGCGCTGATCGGGAAGTCGCATGTTGAGCCTTCGTCCGTGTTTGATTGGGACCTGTATGCAAATACCGTTGAAGGGGGCGAGTTGGATTATGATGCCATCGATGCTTTCATCCGTGAATGTAAAGCAGAGAATGTTCCATTTTGTTTGTTTGTTATGTCGAGGCAACCCCACACGCCGTGGAACAAGGGAGATGCCGATTTATTCGACCCGGAGACCATTCAATTACCACCGTTTTACGTGGATATCCCTGAAACAAGAAAGAGATTTAGTGCTTATCTAGCAGAGATTAATTACATGGATAGCGAGTTTGGACGGTTATTGACGGTTTTGGATAAACAACGGGTAAAAGATAACTCGGCAGTTGTTTTCTTAAGTGAACAGGGGAACAGTTTGCCCTTTGCCAAATGGACTCTCTACGAATCGGGGGTAAAATCAGCATGTATCGTCCGATGGCCAGGTGTTGTCCGGCCCAATACAACTTCTGATGCTATTGTTGAATACGTGGATATTGTTCCTACCTTCCTTGAGATGGCTGGAGCAGAACCACGTGCTGAACTTGACGGGAAGAGTTTCTTGGGGGTTTTAGCCGGGAAGGAGGAAGAACATAAAGAATACACGTTCTCCTTGCAAACTACTCGTGGAATTTACAGTGGCAGTGAACATTACGGGATCCGATCCGTGGCTAATAAGAAATATCGTTATATTGTAAACCTTACACCGGATGTCAAATTCCAAAATACCGAGAGCGAGGGAAAACTATTCAAGCAATGGAAAGAAGTCGCCGAGACCGATCCGATTGCTGCCTTGATAACCCACAAGTACCAGTACAGGCCCGCCATCGAGCTTTACGATATAGAAAACGATCGGTATTGCTTGAATAATATTGCTGGCTTGCCGGAAAATACCGCTATTATAGAAAGATTAGACAAGGTATTGAGGCAATGGATGGAAGAGTGTGGTGATGAAGGCCAGCCCACGGAGATGAAAGCTACCGAGCACCAGTTCAGAAATGCCCGGGGACAGATAGGAGAAATATTTTAATCCCGCGTAATAATTTGGATATAATATGAAAAAAATATCAGCTGTTACCATAGCCACTACACTCACGATGAGTGTAGTGGCACAAAGGCCGAATATCATTTTAATCATGTCGGATGATATGGGGTATTCAGACCTTGGATGTTACGGGGGAGAGATTGATACGCCGAACCTGGATGCATTGGCCGGGAAAGGGATACGGTTCACGCAGTTTTATAACTCGGGAAGGAGTTGCCCTACCCGGGCATCTCTAATGACCGGGCTCCACCCGCACCAAACAGGAATAGGACATATGACCAATGATCCGGAGAACCCGGTTGCTTTTGATATCAATCTTCCCGGTTATCGCGGCTTCTTGAACAGGAACAGCGTGACGATTGCCGAGGTACTGAAAGAAGCCGGGTACACCACCTTGATGACCGGGAAATGGCATCTTGGTATGCACAAACAGGAGCGATGGCCTCTGCAACGTGGGTTCGACCGGTTTTACGGGATATTGGCGGGAGCGAGTAATTTTTTCAAGCCGGTGCACCCGAGGGGTATCACTCTCGATAACCAAGCAATAGAGATTGATGATCCCGATTACTATACTACCGATGCTTTTACCGATTACGCTATTCATTTCATTCAAGAAGCTCGGGAAAAAGATAGCGAGCAACCTTTTTTCCTCTACTTGGCCTACAACGCGCCGCATTGGCCGTTGCAGGCTCCCCCTGAAGTGGTGGATAAATACAAAGGTAAATACATGGAGGGATGGAGTGCGTTGAGGAAGGAACGATTTCAACGAATGACGGATATGGGCTTGATAGAATCCGGCAACATCTTCTCCCCGGATGATTCGAGAAGTTGGGATAGCCTCGATGAGGAAAAGAAAAAAGAGATGGACTTACGTATGGCGATCTACGCTGCCCAGGTTGAGCAGATGGATACCAATATTGGAAAGCTCATGGAATACTTGGAATCGAGCGATTTAACAGAGAACACGTTCATTATATTCCTCAATGACAATGGAGCTTGTGCCGAAGGGGGAATGTTAGGAGGAGGCCCGACTGCTCAACTGGAGACAGAAGAAGGTTATTTTCTCACGTATGGACAGGCATGGGCTAACGCGTCCAATACCCCGTTGAGGAGCTACAAACATTGGATGCATGAAGGTGGAATAGCCACCCCGTGTATCGTTTCATGGCCCAGTGGTATTCCATCTGATAACGAAGGAAGTATCCTCAGGCAATATGGGTTCCTGCCCGATATCATGGCAACTTGCGTGGATTTAGCAGGAGCCAAGTATCCAAAGAGATACAAAGGGAATAAAATCTATCCATTGCAAGGAAAGAGCTTTGTTAACCAGCTAAAAGGAATAGATAAACCCATCCATAAAGAAGCTGTCTTCTGGGAGCACGAAGGGAACAGGGCTGTTCGATTGGGAGATTACAAGCTGGTGATGGCATGGGATAATGACAATCCCGAGAACTGGGAGTTATATAATGTACGGAAAGATAGGACGGAGATGCGTGATCTTTCTAACCAGATGCCAAGCAAGGTGCAAAAAATGAAAAAGATGTGGCACGATTGGGCAAAAAAATCCATGGTGGAAGCAGATTGGTCTAAAGTTCAGGAACTGGAAAGAGCCCGGAGAAGGAATAATTAGGAAACAATTCGAGGGGAGTTCAAAACATACTTGAAATATTATGCTATGAGATTAAAAATTGTATCAAGATTTTTCTTGTCGATGCTGTTCATGGTATCGCTCTTTAGGATAAATGCCCAGATACCCGAGCCGATGACGAGAGCGGAAATAGAGTCTGGTCTTCGATCGCGTGACCGTGCTCTTTACATTAAAAAACATTGGATACGGGATCCCTATATCATCTACGCGCCCGATGGCTTTTATTATTTAACCGGTACCACGCCGAACCCCGGAGATCCTCGGGAGGCAGGTGACCCGTATAATAAAGGTCTTTTTGAAGGGAGTATTGTTGGTTCAACGGTCCAAGTGTGGCGTAGCCGGGATCTTGTAGACTGGGAGTACCAGGGAGCTCCTTTCACGATAAAAGATATCTACCATTACGGTAGTCCCGAGAGAGAAAAAATCAAGAGTCGAAACAAAAATTTCATCTGGGCACCGGAACTTCATTGGGATAGCGACTTGAATCGATGGATACTGGTACACTGCCCTTTTGTAAATAGTAGTTTTGCCCTTTCCGAGGGGAGTAGTATAGAAGCGCCTTGGACCCATAGCATGGGAGAGAATTTTGATAAGAAGCATGATCCCTCTTTATTCAGGGATGATGACGGAGCGTGGTATGCTATTTGGGGAAACGCGTTCGTGGCAAAGATTAGCCCTGATTTAACACATTTTGTCTCTGAACCTGTATTTATAGAACCTTCGGGGAGCCGGCCGGATCCGGCCAAGCCCGGGGAGACCATAAGTCGTATTGGTCACGAGGGATGTACCATAAAAAAAATAGGTGACAAGTATGTTTTATTTGGAACCGCTTGGTCGACCGATACAGGTAGGAAAGGGTCTTATAACCTCTACTATACCGTGGCAGATCATATCGAAGGTCCCTATGGGCCAAGACAGTTCGCGGGTAGGTTTATCGGACATGGAACTCCTTTTCAGACGACGGATGGTAAATGGTGGTGCACTGCATTCTTTAATGGAGATATTCCACCGGTAAATGCTGAAGGGATTCAGGATAGGAATCTCTCGGAAACGGCACATACAATTAACCAGCAAGGCACAACCATCGTACCAATGGAAGTAAAGTTTCTTGAAAACGGGGAACTTTATATCCGCGCGAAAGACCCGGCGTATGCTGTTCCCGGGCCAGATGAAAACCAGGAATTTTAAGGAAATGAGAAGGATTGATATCGCTTTAATAGCGTTGACGGGTTATTCAGTTAACGTGTTTTCGTTGTATCCCGGAACTGTAACTGAAGACAACGACCGGCCTAATATTATATTTATTTTGGCCGATGATATGGGATACGGCGATATTCGTAGTTTCAATCCCGCGTCGGCAATACCCACCCCGAACCTTGATAGGTTAGCGGATGAAGGAATGAAGTTCACGGAATAGAGAGGCTAACTCTCCCCGTGGCTATTTCTGGCGTGGCGGCAAAGCGTCCCGAAGCTTTTCTATAAATGATTGCCTTGAGCACTTCACCGGAAAAGCGAAAGATTATATATGGTTCATTTGCCATCAGACAAGGAAACTGGAAACTGATTAATTGTAGCGGAAGTGGGGGATGGTCTGCGGCTGAAGATGAAACACTCCCCCCGTGCAACTTTATAATATGGAGACAGACCCGGAAGAGGAAAATAATCTGTATGATATCTATCCGCGAAAAGTTGAAGAATTGAAAAAATTGCTACCCTTGATAGTCCAATAAAAGAAATATAAGGTGCTTTATAATTGTTAATTTTATTTTATTTGCCTTGTTTTTAGCCTGTTATAATTCGAAAGGAAATCTGATACAATTTTGATAATTTATGAGATGATAGTCGCGTTTGATCAGGGAACTTGTCTCTTTCTTTGACATATATTAATTAGTTGTAGCTATCTGTTATTCGTGTGAAGTGAGAGAGGTGCGTTTCTAGTTTGACTTTAAGTTGTAGTGGATAGAGGGCTCATCGGGAATTAATTAAAGTTCGGGCAAAAAATACTTGACATCTGGTAAATTAAATAAATGATAATATCTATTGATAATTTGATTTGAGTGTGGACAAACAGCCCTGTTTTCGAGAAATAATAATGAACGTGAAGGTATGTATATCTTCCGGGTCGATTTAATATCTTGTTTTTTAAAATTTAGTATATGATTAAAAGAACTGTGGTTAAAAGTAAAGTGTGGATAAGTCTTTCCACGTTACTGGTCGTGCTTATATGCTTCACCGGTTGCGAGTAAGAAGCGTC
>JBBACU010000025.1:0-12266 GCA_041656815.1 Proteiniphilum sp. | reverse complement strand
AAATGATATAATCAAAAAGTTCCACCATATTTTAAAAACAGGGACTTCGGATGCCACGAAAGAGTGGTTTCAGGTGGGTGATTGGAAAAAAATGCCCAATGAAGTCGGAGGAACAGAAACGACCCCGCCTCAAGAAGTAGAGATAGAGATGAACCGGCTAAATGACTGGTACAATTCCCATTGTCACGTTTCATTCGATAACGTCATTGAATATCATTATCGTTTCGAGAAAATTCACCCTTTCCAAGATGGCAACGGCAGGGTTGGCCGTTTGATCCTGTTTCGCGAATGTTTGAAAAACAACATTGTTCCTTTTATTATTGATGACAACCACAAACAATTTTACTACAGGGGATTAAAAGAGTACCCCAATATCAAAGGCTACCTGGTAGACACTTGTCTTTCGGCACAAGACACTTATAAAGAATGGGTCAAATATTTCTATTCTGACTTGTTAGAAACATAATAAATAATGGATGCATGTCGAGGAATGAATGAGAGCACCAAAATATCGATCCGTTTTTTTAACGACCACGAGGTTCGTGCTGTATGGGACGAAGAGAACAACAAGTGGTGGTTCTCTGTATTAGACATAGTCGCGGCAATCAACAACCAAGACGACTATACTAAAACCAGAAACTATTGGAAGTACCTAAAGGTTAAACTTAAAAAAGAGGGAAACGAGTTGGTTGGTGCCACTAACCAACTAAAACTAATTGCTTCTGATGGCAAAAAATACTTGACTGACACACTTGATGGCGATGGCATTATTTTACTCGCGAAGAATTTCCCCGGCAACAAAGCCGTCAAATTCCTTGACTGGTTCACGTACAGCGACAACAGCATCGATGGGCAGAGTAAAAAGAAAGCGTACTCTCTTTTCGAGAACAACCTTGTTAGTGTCGAGGAGGTTGGCACAATCAAAAGTTTACAAAAAATTCATGCATATATTTTTGGGGGATTGTATGATTTTGCCGGACAAATCAGGCAAAGAAACATCTCGAAAGGGGGCTTTCAGTTTGCTACAGCCCATTTCTTGGGCAATACCTTAAAACAAATTGAACAAATGCCCGAAAACAGTTTCGAGGAGATTGTCGATAAATACGTGGAGATGAACATTGCCCATCCATTCATGGAAGGCAACGGACGAAGTACTCGAATCTGGCTGGATTTGATTTTTAAGAAGCAACTTGAACAATGTGTAGATTGGAGCCGGATTAATAAAAAAGATTACCTAAATGCAATGGTTAGGAGCTCAACAGATAATACGGAGTTAAAATCCATACTGAAGGGTGCACTTACGAATAAGATTAACGATCGTGAAATATTCATGAGAGGGATAGATTACTCGTATTACTATGAGGAGAACGAGTAACCCCCTGTCTTCGGGGATTACAAGTATTTTGTTGAATATTGGCTGCCCCAAAATAAAAAGAACCCTCGTTCTCGAAGTAAAAAAAATCGGTCAATGATTTACTTTTCAACATTTTTCCCTATCTTTGCCCCCCGAAATAGAAGGGAGGTTATTGCAACAAACCGGAAGAAAGAGAAAAAGACATACAATAAGATAAGCGGTGTGCCGCGCTAAGAAAGCAAGAGCGACCATCACACGGTATAGTTCCTGACAAGGCGGTATAGAAATCATTCGCCCGGAAATATGGTATACCGGTTATCACGAAAAATGCAATAAACTCAAAAAGACAAAACAAATAAACGAATAAACAACCAATGATAGTAGTACAACTGAAAGAAGGCGAAAACATTGAAAGAGCCTTGAAAAAATTTAAGCGTAAATACGAGAAAACCGGTGTGGTAAAAGAACTTCGCCGTCGTCAGGCATATGCCAAACCCTCGGTAACAAAGCGCAAACAAAAGCAACGCGCCGTCTACGTGCAGCAATTGCAACAAGAAGAGGAATAAGGGCCAATCTTGCTTTGGTTATGTCAACTTTTTTCCTACCTTCGTAGCCACGTCACTGCATGAACGTGGTAGGATATGTGGAAGGAAAAATTCATAAAATATCTCCGTTACGAGAAGAATTACTCTCCTCAAACGGAGATTTCTTATTTAAACGATCTTACCCAGTTCGAGGAGTTCGCTACCGGCACGGCTTGGCGCGAGGGAAGCGGCGGACAACAGGCAAGAAAAGCCAACAACCGGAAAGAGACGGAAGCGGGGGAACCATTTAACCCGCGGGAAGTAGACCGCCACCTCATCCGTTCCTGGATCGGCACACTGATGGAGCAAGGGCTCAAGCCCCGGACAGTGAACCGGAAACTCAGCGCGGTGAAATCCTTTTTCCGCTACTTGAAAAAGCAAGGGGCAATTGAACGCGATCCGGCAGAAGCTATCACGGGGCCAAAGGCCCAACGTAGGCTTCCCACCTTCGTGAATCCTAAACAAATGGAGAATATCTTAGACGATGGGGGCACCTACACGGAAGACTTCAGGGGAGAGCGCGACCGGTTCATGATCGAACTTCTTTACGTGACAGGAATGCGGCGGGCAGAGCTTATCGCGTTAAAAGACACCGACATTGATTTTTATGCCGGGACGCTCCGCGTAACAGGGAAAAGGAACAAGCAACGGATCATCCCCTTTTCGGACGAAACGAAAAAAAAACTGCACCATTACATAGCGGTGAGAGACACCGAAATCGAGAACAAATCGCCGTTCCTTTTTGTTAAAGAAGATGGAGGACCGCTGTATCCCAAGCTTGTTTACAACGTTGTCCGAAACCATCTTGACAGCATCCCCACCCTGTCGAAAAAAAGCCCTCACGTGCTTCGCCACTCCTTCGCTACCGGGATGCTAAACAACGGGGCCGAGATAAACGCGGTGAAGGAGCTGCTCGGGCACGCGAGCCTCGCTTCGACGGAGGTCTATACACATGTGACATTTGAAGAGATGAAAAAGACATATCAACATGCTCACCCAAGAGCAAATAAAACGGAGGAATAGTATGGAACTAACAATTCAATCAGTAAATTTTGACGCTACCGAACAACTGAAAGCATTCGTGGAAAAGAAAATCAAGAAGCTGGATCGATTCACGGACGACATCATTCAGGCTGAAGTCATCCTGAAAGTGATAAAACCCGAGACCGCGAAAAACAAAGACGCCGCGGTGAAACTACTCCTCAGGCATGGTGAAGCCTTCGCGAACAAGAAGGCAGACACGTTTGAAGAAGCCATTGACCTCAGCACGATGGCAATCGAAAAACAGATCATGAAATCAAAAGAGAAAAAGGAGCGATAATTCAGCAAAAATTAGAATAAAAGTTTTGGCATCAAGAAAAATATCACTACCTTTGCGACCGTTTCTCTCTTAAGTTTAGGGAGGAACGGTTAATATCAAGACTATAAGCCTCTTTAGCTCAGTTGGCCAGAGCACGTGATTTGTAATCTCGGGGTCGTTGGTTCGAATCCGACAAGAGGCTCAAGATCAAGATCGGGGGCAGTTACCAGAGTGGACAAATGGGGCTGACTGTAACTCAGCTGGCTTACGCCTACGGTGGTTCGAATCCATCACTGCCCACTGGTTCAATGTGCCAATTACTTAATGTGCCAATATGCCAAATAAATAGTCACATTAGCACATTAGTCACATTGGCATATTAATTTTCGCGGAAGTAGCTCAGTTGATAGAGCATTAGCCTTCCAAGCTGAGGGTCGCGGGTTTGAGTCCCGTCTTCCGCTCTCTTTTTTTCGCCTATGTAGCTCAGTGGTAGAGCACTTCCTTGGTAAGGAAGAGGTCGCGGGTTCAATTCCCGCCATCGGCTCAAGTAAGATATGGCGTCTCATCAAGAATAAGGCCAAAAAGGGGTCTTTTGTCTTGAGTTTCTCTATTTTAAGCGATTCGTATAGAAAATACATATTTTATTTACACTAATTAATAGGACATTTTATGGCAAAAGAACATTTTTCCCGGACAAAACCGCACGTGAACATCGGTACCATCGGTCACGTTGACCACGGTAAGACTACTTTAACGGCTGCTATAACTGCCGTTTTAGGAAAAAGGGGATTCTCGCAGGCTCGTTCGTTCGACTCGATCGACAACGCTCCCGAAGAAAAGGAAAGAGGTATCACGATCAATACTTCACACGTTGAATACGAAACAGCAAACCGTCACTACGCGCACGTTGACTGCCCTGGTCACGCTGACTACGTGAAGAACATGGTTACGGGTGCGGCGCAGATGGACGGTGCCATCATCGTGGTTGCGGCAACAGACGGCCCCATGCCTCAAACACGCGAACATATACTTCTTGCACGCCAGGTGAATGTTCCCAGGCTGGTTGTTTTCATGAACAAGGTAGACTTGGTAGACGACGAAGAGATGCTGGAACTCGTGGAAATGGAAATGCGCGAACTGCTTTCGTTCTACGATTTTGATGGCGACAACACGCCCATCATCCAAGGATCTGCCCTGGGAGGCCTTAACGGCGAAACCAAATGGGAAGACAAGATCATGGAGCTGATGGAAGCTGTTGACACTTGGATCCCGCTGCCTCCGCGCGACGTGGACAAGCCTTTCTTGATGCCCGTGGAAGACGTGTTCTCTATTACCGGACGCGGAACCGTGGCTACCGGACGTATCGAGACCGGCATCATCAAAACCGGTGAAGAAGTACAAATCATCGGGCTGGGCGCCGAAGGCCGGAAATCAGTTGTTACCGGTGTGGAGATGTTCCGCAAGATCCTCGACGAAGGACAAGCAGGGGATAACGTGGGACTGCTGCTGCGCGGTATCGACAAAGACGATATCAAACGCGGTATGGTGATTTCTCACCCCGGCAAGGTAAAACCCCACTCCAAGTTCAAGGCAGAGGTGTATATCTTGAAGAAAGAAGAAGGTGGACGCCACACGCCATTCCACAACAAGTACCGTCCGCAATTCTATATCCGCACGCTTGACGTTACCGGTGAAGTACACCTTCCCGAAGGCGTGGAGATGGTAATGCCCGGCGACAACGTGACCATCGAAGTAGACTTGATCTACCCCGTGGCATGTAACGTGGGACTTCGTTTCGCGATCCGTGAAGGCGGCCGGACAGTAGGTGCCGGACAGATCACCGAACTGATTGACTAACCCTACATCCTCTCTCCAAGAGAAGAGAATGAACGGTTACAAATAAAAAACCCCGCCAACACTACTCTTCCTGTTACCAAGGAAGAGATGGCGGGGCTTAATACGGGTCTAGCTCAGTTGGTAGAGCACTGGTCTCCAAAACCAGGTGTCGGGAGTTCGAGTCTCTCGACCCGTGCGAAACGATCCGAATTCAATGAAAAAAATAGTTGCATATTTAAAGGACTCTTATAACGAGTTAGTTCATAAGGTGTCCTGGCCATCCAGAGAAGAGCTTTCCGGCAGCACGGTAATTGTAATGATTGCTTCCCTTATAATTGCCCTGGTCGTGTTCGGAATGGACTCTCTCTTCGAGTGGATACTGAAGTTACTCTACGGTATTTTATAATTCTGAAGGTAAGAGACAATGACTGATGAGAGAAAAAAATGGTACGTGTTACGTTCCGTTAGTGGAAAAGAAAATAAAGTCAAAGAGTATCTTGAGTCAGAGATTAAAAAATCCGATTTAGGGAAATACATTTCTCAGGTCCTCATTCCCACGGAAAAGACTTACACGGTACGAAACGGAAAGAAAGTGATGAAGGAACGCGCTTATCTTCCCGGGTACGTGCTTATTGAGGCTGAACTGACGGGAGAGGTTATTCACGAACTAAAAAATATCAATTACGTGGCCGGTTTTCTGCCCAACACCACCAACCCTCAACCTTTGAAGGAGTCGGAGGTGAAGCGCATCCTCGGAACGATGGATGAGCTGGAAGAGGCTGGCGAAGAAATGGATATGAAATACTACGTGGGAGAAAACGTGAAGGTGATTAACGGCCCCTTCAGCAGTTTCTCCGGCGAAGTGGAGGAAGTGAACGAAGAGAGGAAGAAACTCAAAGTGATGGTTAAAATTTTCGGACGAAAACAACTCCTCGAGTTGAGTTATATGCAAGTAGAGAAGGAATAACTAGCAATTTGGTTACGCAGATTCTGTAAATTCTTCAACTGTTTCGAAAACCGTAATTAATTAAAATCAAACAAATGGCTAAAGAAGTTGCCGGACAACTAAAATTACAAATCAAAGGAGGAGCTGCAAATCCATCTCCACCCGTGGGTCCTGCTTTAGGTTCCAAGGGGATTAACATCATGGAGTTTTGCAAGCAATTCAATGCCAGAACTCAGGACAAGGCCGGTAAAGTATTGCCCGTGGTAATCACTTATTATACCGACAAGTCTTTTGATTTTATTGTTAAAACACCACCGGTTGCGATTCAATTATTAGAAGTAAGCAAGAAGAAAGGTGGCTCTGCCGAGCCTAACCGCGCGAAAATCGCCAAAATTACCTGGGACCAGGTAAAGACGATCGCCGAGGAGAAAATGACCGACTTGAACTGCTTCACGCTTGAATCCGCGATGCGGATGGTAGCCGGAACGGCTCGAAGCATGGGTATCACGGTATCAGGGGATTTCCCGACAAATCAAAATAATTAAAACTTCAATTGAGACATGAGTAAACTAACAAAAAATCAAAAGTTGGCTTTAAGCAAGATTGAAGAGGGAAAATCTTACACACTCAGTGAAGCGTCCAAACTGGTAAAGGAGATCACCAATACCAAGTTTGATGCCTCGGTAGATATCGACGTGCGCCTCGGCGTAGACCCGCGTAAAGCCAACCAGATGGTAAGAGGCGTTGTCTCTTTACCGCATGGGACAGGAAAACAAGTAAGAGTTCTTGTATTGTGTTCTCCAGAGGCTGAAGCCGCTGCAAAAGAAGCCGGCGCAGACTATGTGGGACTGGATGAATATATCGAAAAAATTAAAGGAGGTTGGACCGATGTGGACGTGATCATCACCCAGCCGCAGATCATGGGTAAGATTGGCGCCCTCGGCCGTGTTTTAGGGCCGCGCGGGCTCATGCCGAACCCAAAGAGCGGAACCGTTACTCCCGACGTGGCAACCGCCGTGAAGGAAGTAAAACAAGGAAAAATCGACTTTAAAGTAGACAAAGCAGGTATTATTCACACCTCTATCGGGAAAGTATCTTTCACGCCAGAACAGATTCGAGACAACGCGAAGGAATTTATCCAAACGTTGATCAAGTTGAAGCCGACGGCAGCAAAAGGTACCTATATCAGAAGTATTTATCTTTCTAGCACGATGAGCCCCGGGATCAAACTGGAGACGAAATCGTTGGAGGAGTAGTAGCATTAAATGAATTAATTGTATGAAACGAGCACGAAAATTGTTCACATACAAGAACATGATTAAGGCGAGTTCCATACACCATAATGTGAAAAGTATTTTAATCGTATGAAAAAGGAAGATAAACAACAGATAATAGAACAGATAGCAGCGAACCTGCAAGAGTACGAGAACTTCTACCTTACCGATATCGCGACACTCGATGCCGCGAAAACGAGTAACCTGAGAAGAGAGTGCTCCAAGCAGGACATCAAGCTGATGGTAGTAAAAAATACCTTGTTGCAGAAAGCATTCGAATCGCTCGAAGAAAATTACGAAGAGCTGTACCCCGTGCTGAAAGGGAACACAGCCATCATGTTTTCTAACGTGGCGAACGCGCCTGCCAAGCTTATTGATAAATACAAAGCCGACAAAGTACCCTCGCTCAAAGGCGCTTACGTGCAAGAGAGCTTTTTCGTGGGTGCAGAGACATTGAAGGACCTGGTAAGCATCAAAAGCAAGACAGAACTTATCGGAGACGTTATCGCGCTCCTGCAATCTCCCGCGAAGAATGTTATTTCCGCGCTTCAATCCGGCGGTTCACTGCTCCACGGAGTATTACAAACGTTGTCGGAAAAAGAAGACTAACTCGTTGAACCGGAGCAAGAAGTCCAACGAACGCCTCACCGGATCAACAAACAGTTTGATTGGGTTATCAACACGATAAAAAGAGAAGCGAACACCAAAAGGACCCGTACGCCCCGTGAAGAGTGAGTCTACAAAAATCACAAAAATCAGTAGTGTTATACACAACAAACAGAACTAGTAATCAATTAAAATAAATACAACAATGGCAGACTTAAAAAAATTTGCTGAAGACTTGGTTAACTTGACAGTGAAAGAGGTTAACGAACTGGCCGAAATTTTAAAAACTGAATACGGTATCGAGCCGGCTGCTGCAGCAGTTGCGGTTGCCGCGGGACCTGCCGGAGGTGGCGAGGACGCTGTAGCAGAAAAAACATCGTTCGATGTGATCCTCAAAAGCCCGGGCGGAGCAAAACTTGCCGTGGTAAAAGCAGTGAAAGAGCTCACCGGACTTGGTCTGAAAGAATCCAAGGACTTGGTCGACAGCGCTCCCAGCGAATTGAAAAAAGGTGTAACAAAAGACGAAGCAGACGCTTTGAAAAAACAACTTGAAGAGGCTGGAGCAGAAGTTGAGCTTAAATAAGATTCACCTAATTTAGGTTAATACGGTTAGGAATCTTCTACCTGAAGATTCTTAACCTTTTGTGTCAATATATAGTAGGTTCATAAACTCATTCCCATGTCTTCAAAAAACGCCAATCAAAGAATAAATTTCGCGTCGATCAAAAACCCCATGGATTTCCCGGATTTCTTGGAAATTCAGTTAAAATCCTTCCAGGATTTTATCCAGCTCGACGCTCCCCCCGAGAGCAGAAAAAATGAAGGGCTGTACAAGGTTTTCACGGAGAATTTTCCGATCGCCGATACCCGGAATAATTTCGTTCTCGAATTTTTGGATTACTACGTTGATCCCCCCCGCTACACCATCGAGGAGTGTATCGACAGAGGGCTAACCTATAGCGTTCCGCTCAAGGCGAAGCTTTACCTCTATTGCACCGATCCCGACCACGAAGACTTTACTCCTGTCATACAGGACGTTTACTTGGGAACCATCCCGTATATGACCGAAAAAGGAACCTTCGTGATTAACGGGGCCGAACGGGTGATTGTGTCACAGTTGCACCGCTCACCCGGTGTTTTCTTCGGACAAAGCCTCCACGCGAACGGTACCGTGCTCTACTCGGCACGAATCATCCCCTTCAAGGGATCATGGATCGAATTTGCCACCGACATCAACAACGTGATGTACGCATACATCGATCGTAAGAAAAAACTGCCCGTCACCACGCTTCTGCGCGCCATTGGATTCGAGAGCGACAAGGATATTCTCGAGATATTCGACTTGGCTGAAGAGGTGAAGGCAAACAAAACAAACCTCAAGAAGGTGCTTGGCCGCAAGCTCGCCGCCCGCGTATTGAAATCGTGGATGGAGGACTTCGTGGACGAAGATACCGGTGAAGTGACCTCCATCGAACGAAACGAGGTGATCATCGAACGGGAAACCATCTTGGAACAGGAGCATATCGACGAGATCATCGAGTCGGGCGTCTCCTATATCCTGCTTCATAAGGAGGCAGCCAACACCAGCGATTTCTCCATCATCTACAACACGCTGCAGAAAGACCCCAGCAACACGGAGATTGATGCCATACGTCATATCTACCGCCAGCTACGGAGTGCCGAGCCGGCCGACGATGCCAGCGCGCGGGAGGTGATCAACAACCTCTTCTTCTCCGAGAAAAGGTACGACTTGGGCGATGTGGGCCGCTACCGGATCAACAAGAAACTGAACCTCGAGATTGATGTGGACGTGCGCGTACTCACCAAAGAGGACATCATCGAGATCATCAAGTACCTCATCGAGCTGGTTAACTCTAAAGCAGTGGTGGACGATATCGACCACCTGAGCAACCGCCGCGTGCGCACGGTGGGAGAACAACTCTATACCCAGTTCGGCGTGGGGCTGAACCGCATGGCCCGGATTATTCGCGAGCGGATGAATGTGCGCGATAACGAGGTGTTTACCCCCATCGACCTGATCAACGCGAAAACCATCTCGTCGGTGATCAACACCTTCTTCGGCACCAACGCGCTGTCGCAATTCATGGACCAAACCAACCCGCTGGCAGAGATCACCCACAAGCGGCGTCTCTCGGCACTCGGGCCCGGCGGGCTCTCCCGTGAACGGGCCGGCTTCGAGGTACGTGACGTGCACTTCACGCACTACGGGCGCCTCTGCCCCATCGAGACGCCGGAAGGCCCCAACATCGGGCTTATCTCGTCGCTCTGCGTTTACGCGAAAATTAACGAACTTGGCTTTATTGAAACCCCCTACCGCAAGGTCGAGGACGGGGTGGTTAACGTCAACAACAACGAGGTCATTTACTTGGCCGCCGAAGAGGAGGAAGACCGCATGATCGCCCAGGGGAACGCGCCCCTCGACGACAAAGGGAATTTCGTGAACCAACGGGTGAAAGCAAGGCAAGACGCCGACTACCCGGTGGTAGCACCCGACGAGGTAGAACTGATGGACGTATCGCCCATGCAGATCGCCTCCATTGCCGCGTCGCTCATTCCCTTCCTGGAGCACGACGATGCCAACCGCGCGCTGATGGGATCCAACATGATGCGCCAGGCAGTACCGCTGGTCCGCCCCGAAGCACCCATCGTGGGTACCGGCATCGAAGACCAGGTTATCAAAGACTCTCGTACCCAGATCATGGCCGAGGGCAACGGCGAAGTCATCTACGTGGATGCCAACACCATCAAGATTAAGTACGACCGCACCGAAGAAGAGGAATTCACCAGCTTTGAAGACGCGGTAAAAACATACAATATTCCCAAGTTCCGGAAGACCAACCAGAACACGACCATCGACCTGCACCCGCTTTGCAAGGTGGGCCAAAAGGTAAAAGCCGGGGAGATACTCACCGAAGGATACGCCACCGAAAACGGTGAGCTGGCACTCGGGAAGAACCTGAAAGTGGCGTTCATGCCCTGGAAGGGCTACAACTTCGAGGACGCGATCGTGCTCAGCGAACGCATGGTGAGCGACGACGTGTTCACCTCGGTGCACGTGGAAGAGTTCTCCTTGGAAGTGCGGGAGACCAAACGGGGAATGGAAGAGCTCACCTCCGATATCCCCAACGTGAGCGAGGAAGCGACCAAGGACCTTGACGAGCGCGGTATCATCCGCGTTGGGGCACGTGTGAAACCGGGAGATATCCTCATCGGGAAGATCACCCCGAAAGGGGAGTCCGATCCTTCGCCCGAGGAGAAACTGCTGCGCGCTATCTTTGGAGACAAGGCAGGCGACGTGAAAGACGCCTCGCTAAAGGCATCGCCCTCGCTCAAAGGGGTGGTGGTACACAGCAACCTCTTCTCCAAGGCATCCAAGAAAGGAAAAACAAAGCTCTCTAATAAAGCCCTTCTTCCCAAGCTGGAGGAGGAGTACGAAGAGAAAGCGGCTGAACTGAAAAAAGTACTGATCGAGAAGCTGCTGAAGCTCACCGAAGGAAAAAATTCCGCGGGTGTGAAGGACTATACCAACATGGATATCGTGCCCAAGGGCGCCAAGTTTACCATGAAGGTGCTCACCGACATCGATTACCAAGCGGTGCAGTTGAGCAAGTGGACCAGCGACTCGCACAAGAACGAGCTGATCCGGACCACCGTCATCAACTACCTGCGTCGATTCAAGGAACTGGATGCCGAACTGAAGCGCAAGCGGTTCGACTTCACCATTGGCGACGAACTGCCCTCGGGCATCATGCAGATCGCGAAAGTGTACGTGGCTAAAAAGCGCAAGATCCAGGTCGGCGACAAAATGGCCGGACGTCACGGGAACAAGGGGATTGTTTCCAAGATCGTTCGCCAGGAAGACATGCCTTTCCTCTCCGACGGAACACCGGTAGACATCGTGTTGAACCCGTTAGGGGTACCTTCGCGTATGAACCTGGGGCAGATATTCGAGACGGTGCTCGGCTGGGCCGGAGACAAGCTGAAAATGAAGTTTGCCACTCCCATCTTCGATGGAGCATCGTTAGACGACCTGAACACGTGGACCGACAAGGCAGATGTGCCGGCATACGGCAAGACGTACCTGTACGACGGCGGTACCGGCGAGCGATTCGACCAACCGGCAACCGTGGGTATCATTTACATGCTCAAACTGGGCCACATGGTGGAAGATAAAATGCACTCCCGCTCGATCGGTCCCTACTCGCTCATCACGCAGCAGCCGTTGGGCGGTAAGGCGCAATTTGGAGGCCAGCGTTTCGGGGAGATGGAGGTATGGGCCCTCGAGGCATTCGGCGCGGCGCATATCCTGCAAGAGATCCTGACCATCAAGTCAGACGACGTGGTA
>JBBACU010000024.1:0-12479 GCA_041656815.1 Proteiniphilum sp. | reverse complement strand
TGCGTGGGTCCTTTGTGGTAATCAGTAATGAGGGCCAACGCCGCGGGCATGTAGAACGCTTCACTGATACCCATTAAAGCACGGGACAATAACAGTTGATTATAGGTTGTAGCATGTCCTGTCATCCATGTAACTACCGACCAAACAAGTAAACTGAAAATAATTATATGGCTGCGTTTGAACTTGTCGGCTAAATAACCCGCGAGCGGACTCATCAATCCATATACCCATAGGAATATAGAAGTGAGCATTCCAAACTGGGCGTCGCTCATGGGTATCGAGTCGATGATGGAAAACCTCATCGTGGTGAGCATGTTCCGATCGATGTAGTTTAATGCTCCTACAAGGAAAAGGAATGCTACTACAAGCCAAGCACCACGAGGTAGTAAACTGCTTCCGTGAGCTCCCGTTCCACTGTTAGATTTCATGTATGTTTTTCATTAAATCAGCAATCTCCGTTTTAAGTCCCTCGGATATTGGTAACGCGTAATCCGCGTGGTAGTTGCCCGGGCAATCCAAGAGCTCCATGGCATAGGAGTACGAGGATAGAACATTTTCTTTTATAAACAAATTTCTCAATTTCAAGATATTATTCAAGCTCTCGAAAATTTCTGATTCGCTACTATTCGGATTGTACATCTTCCGTGAGTTGTAAGGAGTACAAGTAAACATCCCGTCTAAGTTTTTGCTTACCCCGGCTTTTAAAGCTACGTCAAACAGGTCAAGGTTGCTGTAATAAACGGAGAAGTTATCTCTATCGAGCAAGTCGTTTCGGTAGATATCCATTATCAGGTTCAAGTTGCCCGTCTTTATACCAGCGATGTTTTTTTCTTTAACCAGGGATTTCAGCTGGGCTACCGAGATGGGTGATTGTGTTACACCGGGTAAGTCATACATGTAAACAGGAAATTTAGATTCCTTGGCTATTTTAGTGAAAAAATTGACTATTTCATCCGATTTTACCGGGCTATAAAAGGGGGCTGTAGCCACCACGCCATCGATATTGATATCTTTCAAGCTGTCTATCCTGTCCAAGACTCTAGCGATCGAGCAATCCATTACTCCCACGAGCAACGGGATTCTATGATTTACTACATCCTGGGCTTGTTTCGCGATTCCTGTATACTCGCTATCTCTCAAAGATGCCATATTGCCCATGGAGCCCATGCATAATGCGCCCTTTGCTCCCGAGGAAATCATTAACTCGATTTGTCGTTCAAAACTTTTGCTCACGAGCGTTCCATCGGGATTCACCGGTGTGCCTAATGCCGGATAAAATTCTTTTTTCATTATTATTGATGTTTTATTTGAAAATTATATGCGTGCAAGTAGCATTATCGCAATCGACTTCCGCGTTATATTTGAAACCAGCTTTCAGCGCGATAGGCTTGTACAATGCTTCGCAATGATCACAGTAGGAGTGATACGGGGTCATGTGTTTTAATTCCAGTAGCTTGCCTTTTGAAGGGCATCTATGCATATCAATCCGGAACTCGTTCTTGCTATTATCCAATGTTAGCGTGAAATCAGCGGCTTCTTCGTTCAAAGAACGCGACCAGTATTCATAACATCCTTCTAATCCTTTCGCGGTGATTAATTTTGCTAATGAATCCTTCAAGTATAAGTCGGATAATACACTCCAAAATTTCTCTACTTCCTCTCGGCCACCTAGCTGCTCGATAAACTTGAACCCTTCGCTGTACGCGGGAATAAACTCAGTGCACGATATCATATTTGTTCCTTTATTTTAGTGAATGATTGTTTGCAGGCGCCTGTTTCGCTATCGAAATGAACTAATGTATAGTCAAACGGCGTATTTTCGCATAGTGTTGAATAGACCGTTCGATAACTCTCGATATAAAGTGGGGTAGGGGTTTCGCCTAACGACTTGATATGGCTAATCCCGGGACATGCATCCTGCTCTATTTCTAACTGTCCCTCTTTCATTTTAATCTTGATAGGCCATTCCTCTTTTTCGTATATATCGGAAAAGTAATCAGCTAAAGCATTTAAATTCCCTGCTTTTAATGATTCGTGAAGAGGTAGAAAATATGCTTGGGTGTACTGTCTTAAGTATTGTACAAGGTTCTCTTTCCCGAAATTGTTATAGATGTAGTCCATCAAGAGGTTCATTGATTGATGAAAATCTTTATGGAGGTATTTATTATCCGCGGCGGTTCGAGACATTACTTTGATATCATCATCCATGGTGTTTTGCAACGTGATGATGCTTACTATCTCCGTCCGATTTTTATTCGCGTCGGGTTCGCCACTCACCAACCACCACTCTTTATCAGAAAGTTTTATCAAGGGGGCCGTTGTAGAGGGCATTTTCAGGTTCCCGATTTTATTCACGGACATTGTCTCTGTATCTATAATTCTAATGTCTTTATGAATTTGTCCGTCGGCCCTCCCTGTGATCAAGATATTCGTGTTGTCAATTGCTTGAGCCACCCAAGCATAGCCTTTAACCGGCAAATCGTTTAATTTCTCCCAACTGTTTTTTTCAGGATCGAATTTATACAGGTCATTTAGAGGCGTCAAGGCGGCATTGTCTGCCAATCCCCCGATCAAAAACAGGTTGTCACCACACGTTGTTAACGCGTGTAAGTTCCGGGGCTCTCCTGGTAGAGGCGCGGCTTCGCTCCATCTCGATTTTATATTATCCAGGTCGAGCTTCCACATCCTATTGGTTTTCTTTCCATTATTCATTGATCCGCCAGAGACGTAGAACTTCCCATCTATAATTGCCCCGGAACCAAATCCTACTGCCTCAGGTAAGTCTGGTAACTTTTCCCATTTGGCATCATCCTGTATTGAACTTAGTTTATAAACAGCAGTTATCATTGACGTGCCATCACTCGTTCCACCGGCAATATAAAAGCCTGAATCATCATGGGCATACATCGAGTATGCCATTGGAGTGGGTAATGGTGGGCCTTCGATCCACCTGCTTCCATTAAATACCAAGGAATTATTCAAGAATAATTTTTGCGTCTTATCTTTATTAAATCTTGTTCCTCCTGAAATGATTACACGATTTTCAATTATCCCCCCGGCATGCCCCGCTCTATCATTCTCTAGCGGGATTGGTTTGCCATTTGATACTATGCATGAAAATATTTTTTTCATATTGTCCGGTGTTTTGATTTATATACTTCAGTTGTGCGGCCAGTTGATTTTTTTTCAGGCGTTTCAAGTAATTTTTTTAAGATGTCGAGGGTCGATATGACTTTATTTGATATAAACGTTTGTTTAATGATGTAGGCGTTATACTTTCCACTGATTTTTCTTCTGGTAAAGATAAGCTGCTTTCTTTGTTTTTTTTTGATATAAAGCGAAATGCGACTGACAATTCACGAAGTATTCTTTCGATATGCCAAGACTCCCTTTTAAGCGTATTGCTCTCTACTCGGGTAGATACAAAACCCCACGCCATTTACAAGCAGATAGCTGGGATGATGTTCGCTTATGGCCTTCAAGGGAATCCAGTTATAATGCTCTATTCCGGTTTCAACTCTAAGGATTTCACGCGACATATCTACAGTAACTAACATCATCTTCTTGGATAGTCGAGCTTTATTATTTGCTTCACTAAAAAGATATCTGTTTTTTCGTTTATTTCACCAGAACTCTTCGTTGGCAGTTCTAGAAAAATTGATGTTATTCACGCCACACCTTGTTTGTTGATTAATTAATGATCTCCTTCGTAAAATATCCCTCCGCAAGTAGGCGCGTCCGGGTCGAAGATGGATAACTCTTTAAAAAGTGCAATGGCTATTTCCCGGTGTCCATACCCGTTTGGGTGTAGCGGGTCATTTAAAAGTTCTTTGAACACTGCACCATCATATTTTTCATCTAACTCGGTAAGCCATATTGTCCAGTTATCCACGAAAATCACATTTTTTCTTCTTGCCACTTCAACCATTTTCTCCACGTAGAGATATAATCGATTGCGCTCGGGACTTTTTTGTGTTATGATGATATTGGGGCTTAGAATCACGGGAATCGCCCCGGTATCCCGTATTTTATCTATTAATTGCTCTAAGTTTTTGCCATAATTATCTATTATAATATTTCTATCTTGAGCCGCGTCGTTTGTTCCTATCATCATAACAACCACTTTAGGGCTGAACTGGGAAACTCTTGTCTCGAAATCGTTCAGGATATTAAGGGTGGTATGCCCGCTGATTGCCGTGTTAATTATAACATCATTAGATCGTTGCATCTCCCATCTGATACGTTCGGCAAAAATCTCGCTATACGGCCTCATCCCGTGGGTGTGTTTAGCTCCCTGCGTGATGCTATTCCCGGTAAAAATCCAATTCGCGGGTTCAGTACTCTCTATTATCGCTTTAACCCGGAGTTTATCTTCATAAGCGAGTGAATCAACCTCGGCCTTCCGGTAAGAAAACGGGAGGCTATTTGAAACTTCGTTATTGACTTTAGCCGAAACCTCAACTGATCCCGTGCCGGCGGGTACGACTGCCATGAGCAATTTGTCCGTCAAGGAGGTTATTTCTGCCGCGGCAGCACCAAACCGAAGTGACACAACGGATATGTTAGAGCCGAAATTTTCCCCTACAACCCTTATCGTGTCATCGGGATATCCCGTGCTGGGGATTAACCGGTTGATTACAGGCTCCTTTGATTCAATAATAGGAGGTTCAATTTTTTCATCTTCTTTTTCATTACCACAAGAGTAGAAGAGTATAACGGAAAATAGAAAAAAATATGTTACCGCTTTAAGATGGTTCATGTTTCAAGTGAATATAGAATTTTAATATACTAAAAAATCCACCTCTCTGCCTTGCAAGCGATTCTTCATTCTCCGGAGAAGTCTCATTTTCGTGGATGGGTTTTCAAAATTTGCTGCTTCATGAATATCAATGCCGTCAAACCCGTTCGCTAAGACTCTTTCTGCCCATTCTGTTAACTGCTTGTCAATATCCGGTTCAGCGTGGGCTAACCACTCGCCAAAAAGATACAGTTTAGTCTTGTTTTTACAGAACTCCTGGTAATAGTCTGCCGCCCAAGAGAACAGGTCGGGCCCGGGAGGGGGGGCTAACTCTTTTGCACTCCAGTACGGGTGATTTGGCTGAGAACATAGTTCGTAATCACCAATGATGAAAGCATCGGCAATAGAGTCGGTCACCAACTCTTTCCAAAGATTTCTATACCGGGCAACAACATTGGTGCTAAAATGCGGATCGGCCGAAAGATTGGTATAGTCTCCCAGCTGCAATCCTATCCATAATTCTTTGCCTCGTTGGTGGCATACCTCGGCTAGTTCGCGGTATAAATGATTCATGAATTCGCCTTTGATCGTGTGCCACTCGTCTCGATCAAAAGAGTCATCGCGAGTGATATCTATCCCGAACCGTTTCATGTACTCATCTACTATAGGCTTTTCAAACCCGTAAAAATCATTCTCCTGAACATTCGGAAGATGCCGGGCATGTGCACTCGTGGAGCAATGTATCCCGTCGGCACCAAGGTCAAGCAACTCGATTGCCTGCGTAACCCTGAATGCGCGGGCCTCCTCCCAAGCGTAACTGATTATCCCGTTAAAGTATGTTTCACCATCGCGAGCAGTCCATTGGCAATGGGGATGATTATCAATGAACTTAGAACGATGCCCGCTGTACATATCATCAAACAGATCAATCCACATGATAACTTTCATTCCAAGTTCATGCCCGACCCTGATGAACACTTCTGGAGGATTAAACGTTTTTAAAACTTCATTGTATCGTTTATTGTGTTCTGCTCTCTCTTTCATCCACTTTTCAAAGAACTGAGAATCCTTCGTGAAAGGGTAACGCCGAGCATGCTCTTCATCAAAACCAACCGGGTAACTCAAGTCCGTGTGATAAGGTAAATAACCAAGATACCCCATTCTAACGAGTATTATATCAACGCCGTTGTCATGCAGGCCGTGAACTAGCTCTTCCACGTCTTGCTCGGTCATTTGCCCGGGGCGAATAATCACCTCGTCGTTAAAATCAATATCAACGATTAACGCGGGAGCCTCTTTCTCTTTGAAATGGTTGTTACCGGTACAACTTCTCAAGAAACGTGCAGGGACAACCGTCGCGGCCGTCGCTAACGAGAGGTTCCTAATAAATAATCGTCTTGTTGTTTTCATCGCCTATCGTGTTTATTCATTGCTATAAAGCCATTGGCTATTTAGAAAGGTTATATCGGTAATTGACAAGTGAGTCCTCTTTGCTTGGCTTCCCGCGCAATAGCCTAACAGGAGATCCCTGTTGTCCACGAAATGAATAGCTATATAGCAATACCAGCCATCATTGTCTTCACGGATATTTTTCACCTTCTCCCAGGTTTTGCCTTCGTCTTTCGAGATGGCTGCCGTCAAGGGAGTCCTTTTGCCCGCGATGTCGGGATTCGAACCGTCGTTGTTGTTCCAAACAAGTAGCCAGTCGTTGGTTTTAGGGATTACCTCGATGGTTGCCGGTGAAAGAGGAGATGGAATGTTACTGGTTTCAATATGGCTCCACGATTCCCCCCTGTCTGACGAGTAGGATAGTTGTTGGTACCCCCCGCTGGCCCGTATATACATCATTACGCGGCCATCTTTCATCTCGATAAGTCCCGGTTCTTGCGTGATTATATCGCTTTCGTTGGGAACTTGTGAGCTGGATTGCCAAGTAAGGCCATTATCGTCGGAGTAATAGCTGTAAAGGTCTGCTTTGTTTGTCCATTCCTTGTCTTTTATTTGATGCAATGCTACCGCCATCAGTAATCTTCCGTCTTTTAGTTGGATAACTCGCGCGTTGTTTAGCACGAAGTAGCCCTCTTTATCGGTAATACACTGGATGGGTTCACTCCACGATTTGGCTTCGTCTTTTGAAACCCGCATCATGGGGACACAATCTTCGATGGAGTTTTTCCTCAAGTAAAAGAGTGCGATATCTCCATTATCGAGACGCGATAGTGATACAGACATCACATTCATTCCGCCCTCGTTCTCCACGATAACGACATCTTCTTCCGTCCAGCTTTTTCCTCCGTCTTCAGAGAAACGAGCCGCCAAAAAGGCGGGGGCGTGATCGCTCGAGGAGGAGCCGGTGTACTTGCTGTAGATAAACATAACTCGTCCATCTTTAAGAGTGATAAAATCCCCTTCGCTGTTTCTCGGGTTGTCTTCAGACGGTTGTAACGAGAGCACGGTAGCTGGCGGGATAACCTCTTTAGAGGAACAGGAATGAAATGCCAAGCCAGATGCTAACACTGACAAACAAAGAAACCAAGAAAATAGGCCTTTAGTTGTTTTCATAATCGTTGCATGTTATATTAATTATACTTATTTTTCCAGTACGGTTTTTCTTTGAATCGGGTTCACCACCCACGAGCCACCATTCATTTTTGAATACTTTCACGAGTGGTGCCGTGGCGGCTTGAATAATTAAGTCATCAATTTTTCTTACTGCCATATTATCTAAATTGATAATCCAAATTCCGGTGTAAATGTTGCCATCAGCTCTTCCGGTAAGCAACAAGTACTTATTATTAACAGGCTGGGCTACCCAAGCATACCCTATAAATGGAATGTCCTTTAATCTTTTCCAGCTGTTCTCCCGACTATTGAACTCGTATATATCATTTAGCGGAGTCAACGGCGAGCCTTTTGCTAATCCACCAATTATATAGAGATTATTGTTATTTGCCGTCATCGCGTGCAGATACCTTGGATTGCCGGGGATTACCGGGCACTCGCTCCATCCGGAGTTAATATCATTTAGGTTCAAGCGCCACATTTTATTACTACTTTTGCCGTTATTCAGCATCCCTCCCGAGACAAAGAAGGTGTTGTTCAATATGGTGCCTGCACCGAAACCTACCGGTTCGGGCAGATCGGGCAATTTCTCCCAACGACTTCCCTCTTGAATAGACTGCAAACGATACACCTCTTTTAGCATCGTCTCGCCATCACTCGTTCCCCCGGCAATATATAAACCCGACTTATCGTGGGCAAACATCGAGTATGCCATGGGGAAAGGGAGCGAAGGGCCGTTGTGCCACTTGTTTCCTTTCAGTATTAGGGTGTTATTTAAAAAAATCTTTTCGGTTTTGTCTTCACTCCATCGTGTGCCCCCCGATACAACAAGGCTGTTATCGATCATACCAGCGGCATGTCCACCCCTGTCGTTCTTTTTCGGCAACGAGACGCCTTCCGACACTTTACTCGTGTGAGGTCTGGTGTTGATGTTGCTATCGCTCGTGGTAGAAGAATTGCAATAAGCGGCTATGCCAATAGAGATAGCCGTGAATAGACAGATAATTTTAATTTTAAAAAACATCCCGTATTTAATCTCGTTTAAAACCTCATTTTATTATTAATGCTCTCCTTCGTAATATTCACCACCACAAGTGGGTGCAGCCGGGTCGAAAATTGATAACTCCTTGAATAGGGCTATGGCTATCTCCTGATGCCCGTATCCATTTGGATGCAACGGATCATTTAAAAGCTCTTTAAAGACATCTCCATTGTATTTTTGCTGTAACTCGCTTTGCCAGATAGACCAATTATCAACGTAAATAACATTTTTTGATGCTATCACCTCATCCATTTTTTCAACATACAGGTATAATGAGGCGCGTTCGGGACTTTTCTCAACAATGATGGTATTGGGGCTTAAGATGATGGGGACTGCTCCAATCTCTCGTACTTGATCTATTATTTGCTCTAAGTTTTTGCCGAATTTTTCTACTGTAATACCTCTATTTTGGGCCGCGTCGTTGGTGCCAATCATCAGCACCACCACTTTAGGGTTGAACCGGGAAATCCTTTTTTCAAAATCATTTAGAATATTCTGTGTGGTATGGCCGCTTATTGCAGTATTGATGACGAAATCATACGGCCTTGATAGCTCCCACCTGATACGCTCCGTGAATATTTCAGGATAGCCCCTCATCCCGTGGGTATGTTTCGCGCCTTGGGTTATGCTATTCCCTGTAAACACCCAATTCACCCGCTCTTTGCCTTCTATTATTGCTTTTACCCGTGCCTTATCGTCGTGGGAATTTTCTGTTTTTGGGATCGAGCTGGAAGAAAAGAGCAAAACGGATACAATATAAAATAGAACGATCGTTAAATTTTTCAAAGGGGTTCTCATTCCTATATTTTTTATGATTTATCTAAATTCGGTTTTAGCGTTAATCTAGCTTAATCCGGTACCATGATCTGCGTGAGGCTGAATTTGTTCCTTCCCTTCTCGTGAGCACCACGATTATCTCTGCCCTCTCGTCACTTTCTAAAATGCTGAAATTAGAGAGCTGCATGTTTTCACCCCCGTCTTCCGGTTGGCGGGTATCAATCTCGACCACGGTCTCCTTGATTACCCCGAAGTTATCCAGGTCAACCTCTCCAATCACGAGAGGGTACCTCGGGATACTTGCCCGGGGATTCTCGTGTTGCAGGTTGCCAATCCAGTAAGTTTTGCCGTTCACTCTCGACTTGATAAGGGTGGAGTGGGCGGTGGTCACGAAAAAGCTCTCTCCGTTACTGTAGCCTAACGGCTCGGGCTCGCTCCAGGTCCTGCAGTAATCCTCCGAAAAAGAGACCCATGCGTGACAGGGTAAATCCAAGCGACCAAGGTTGGAGCCGCGGCTTACCATGGCAAAATGGCCGTTGGTGTTTAGCTCCACGATCGTGGGCTCGGAAAGCCCGCGGGTGGACTTGTTGTGATCGATTCGCGACCATCCTCCAAACTCGAACTCCATGCCCTCGCCATTGGGAAGCCACTTCCCGATCAAGACTCCCGCGTCTTGAAACATGAAGGCTTTCGGTTCCGGCAGGTAAATCTGTTTATTCTCTTCATCCCACGGGTGTAACCCGATCGGAATCATGATCTCGCCATTGGAAGCTCTTACAATTGGGCGGGTAGCATCCACGTTATACCCGTTTCTACCTATTTGAACCCCCTCGATAGGGTGCATGCTGGTGTATCCCTTGACTATTGCTTGCTGCAGGGGAGTGAACGTGACCCCGTTGTCATTGGACGTGCGGTACCATGTTTTATATTGAGGGGATCCCGCTTTGGTATCCCCCTGCCCGGGAGTGGAGATACATAATTGTAGAATCCAAGGTTTATCTTTGTCAGACTCAATATAGACATTATTAGTGATATAGCCACCGCTTCCACTGTAAAAATTCTCCTCGCCCCAGGGGAACGGTACCTCCCCGACGCGTGGAATTGCCGGGAAATTGGAATAGTAATAAAAATCGGAATCAGCGGGTATGGGGCGATAATCGCCGTTGTGTTCGTCATTCACGAACCAAAGCTCTTTATCTATAACCTCGGGAATTGAAACTGTATCTTTTTTCCCGTTTTTATTAATGGAACAGGATTGAGCCGTTATCAGGAAAAAAAGAACCGAGATGGATAGAATAGGAAAAAATACCTTATTTAATTTCATAACTCTTGTTATTTTTCGAGTTTAATTGAAACTCGGTCTATTATTGGATAATTATCCCCGTTGTTTGATTGAAGGATTAATTTATACTGCATGAAGCGATCTCTCTTGTCTAAGTTAAAACCACCTGAATCTGCTTCTTGCCAAGATGCTTGGTCGATCGCGTCTTTTGTACGGGAAGATCGTACCATAACTAATAACTTCGCGCTTTCGGGCACCCGTGCTTCTACCTCTATTTTCCCTTTTGTAGAGGAGGATCTCCACTCTTTCCCCGAAGAGATATAAGCGTGCTCGAATTTCCTGTTAGAGATGTTACCGATATCGTAATTCCACATCCAGTGGGGGCCGGGAGCTGGCAATTCATCAACATTGATACAATTTGAGGTGAAGCGCTCGCCATCGTTATAGAAAATGCGCGAGATAGTATTGCTCTGTTGCCAGTTTTTCGCGTGTTCTACCACCACGAGATCAAGTAGCCCATCGTCATTGAAGTCGTATGCGAACGCATCAGACGCGGAATTAGAGGTTACTTTCGAGCGATTATTGAGGCTGTAACCTGACTCGCTCCCCCAGTAAATATAGCAGGGTAAGTTTTCTCGCGTGTTATCGGCATGATAAGCAGGCAAGAAAATATCAAGCCATCCGTCGTTATCGATATCCGCGACTAACGGGCCAAGTGCCGTATTCGCCTCTAACCACTGAGCGTTCCACTCTTTAAAGCCATCAGGGCTTCCCCAGAATATTTGCACCCCGGTATCATGGAAGTTGTCAACCTTGTCTTTATAGGAGGAACCGATGATATCGAGCCAACCATCGTTGTTCAGGTCAGCGGTCTCGAGATCGATAATGCTTGGTATCATGATAAAATCTTGATTCTCTTCGATAAATCCCTCGGGACCACCGTAAAAGACCCTTATTCTATCGTTGGTGTAAGAGCTAACCGCGATGTCAAGCCAACCGTCGTTGTTATAGTCCCCGATATTGGGTGCGGTGGATCTCCCTTCGGAAGTAATCGTGACCCTGTTCTCTTCGGAATAACCGTTTTCTGATCCATAGTAGATAACCAGCTTTGTAGGTTTCCGGTCGTACCGGTCAAAAAAGCCTATTACAAGATCGAGATAGCCATCTTTGTCTAAATCGGCCACGTTGGTTGTAGAGACATTTATCTCGTTGAACACGGTGCGATTCTCGAGGTCTATTCCCTTCTCGGAGCCCCAGAATATATTTACTCCCCTGTAAGGATCATCCACCCCCCCACCATGCATGGAGTTGACGGTAATCAAGTCAACGAAACCATCCTCGTTAAGGTCGGCAGCAGAAGACTCGTATCCGCTCCTGAAAGGAATCTCCAACGTGTTGTTTTCATTGAACCCGTTAGGGCCACCAAAATAGACAATTAAGGGTACCTCTTCGCGTAAAGTGCCGGATTTCGAGTTGCTAACGATGATGTAGGTAGAGTCTACTGTAGAGGAGGGTGGGATTACGCTGATATGATAGGCCCCATGGCTGGGAATCCCGATGTCTCCCTTGTTGAACTCTCTCTCTCCGCTACCCCAGTAGATGATGGACTCTGTCGTGAACTCGTCTGATGACTGGTGCGTTGCACATACGATATCTTTGATCCCGTCCCCATCGAAATCTACAATCGCGGCGTTCACGGTATAGGGCGCGTGAAGGTTTGTGACATCGTTCTTCGAGTACTGTCCATTATTACCCCAAAATACTTTTATATTTTGCTCGTCATCGTCGCTACCACCTAACATCTCGCCACCGGAGGCCCTGCGCATGTTGAATTCAGAAATGATGATATCCACGTTGCCGTCATTGTCGATATCGCCGGCAGTTAATGAAGTAGTCGTTATACCGGTGAGAAGTGTCTCGGATGAATACGTTAGTTCTTGGTTACCCTTGATTACTTCGATATAGTTGTCGCCACCGACTAGGATATCGTCGATGCCATCATTATCTAAATCTACAGCAACGATAATGGTTGGTTTGGAATTGTTTACATCAACTTCCTTGAAGTTAAACTCTTTATT
>JBBACU010000023.1:0-12660 GCA_041656815.1 Proteiniphilum sp. | reverse complement strand
GCGCATCAGGAAAAGCTGCACCAGCGAGATACGTACTCCTGCCGAGAGCGCGTTGATCCAGAGGAAGAACGGCACGTAGTGAAAGAATATCAACAGGAAGATGACGATCACGGCAATCGTGATAATCAGGGGAAATGAAAAATCCATAATGGTTCTGTTTTAGGGTTTATATTGTTTAATTAGTTATCTTGCTGTTTAATTAGTTATCTCGCTCTGTTTCTTTTTTACCAAGATGTTGTATGTTTTTACCTTGACTACCTCCACCTCGGTTTCCTCGTCGATGAATTCGCCGTCGTACGATTTGCCCTCCACCTCGATGTCGTTCACCAACACTTGCCCGATGGGGTTCAGGCGGGAGAGGGCCACGCCGGTATCGCCCACGGCAATTTTAGCCAAGTGGCTGTTGTCCACCCGGTCCTCGATGTTGGTCTCGAGGGCAATCCTTCGCAGCGACTTCGACTTGAGGAGCCAGACAAACGTACCTCCCAACGCCACGGCCGATGCCGCCAAAGTTACGTTCCCCGCCGTGCTGCCAAGGAACATGTACGCGTAAACAATTCCCCCGATCAGGAAGATGGCCCCCGCGATGCCCGCGATGCTGATGCCGGGCAGCAAGAATATCTCGACAAGCATGAAAAGTATTCCCAATACTATCACGGCAATTACTACAATGAGGTTAAGCGTCATATCCGGAATATTTATTAAAAGTGATTTACATTAGACTATTTGAGTCGCCTTCGCTTCTCGATTTTCAATTCCGCGCTCACTCATTGGAATAGTCGCGTATCTCTTGGTTTCTGGCTTGGATCTCGAGGCGTTTAACCTCCTCCTGAAGCTTGGTCTCCTCTTTCTCCAACCGGAGGATGGAAGCGCGCAGGGTGCTGTTGCCTGACTCTCCGGACGCGAATCGTTCCCGTTGTTCCGCAAGCGTTTCTTGCATGGAGCGCAGCTGGCTTTTCAACCCCTGTGCCTGGGAGTAGATCGACCGGGCTTGGCTGTTCCTGAAATCAGACAGCGTGTAGTAGGTCACTTGGTCGTTGATCACGAATTCGAAATCGCCCTCCGTTTCTTGTTCCTGTTTTGGTTTTTGCCGCGCCAATGCCCGTACAGAGGTGTAATCGGTGTTCTCTTTCCACGACTCCGCGATGGAGCTAATCATCGCGCGCCGGGCCATGTATTTCATCTCCGCTTCTTCGTTTTCAAATTCTCCGCCTTCAACCAGCGTGACCCGCTCGTTGGGGATAAAGGTGTAAACGCAGACCGAGTCTTCCGGTTGAAAACGGTCCGAGGCGAACCAGCCTACCCCCTTTTCCTCGTCAATCGCCATCAGGTAATCGTTGAAAGGTGAGTTAAAGGGCATGTTCAGTTGGTTGGGTACAAGGTAGCTGTCAGACGCCAGGTTGTACCGGGTAACGTACAGGTCATACCCCCCAAAGGTTTGGTGTCCGGTGGAGGCGAAATAGAGGGTGAGCCCGTCGCTCATCACGAACGGGTAGGCTTGATGCCCCGCCGTGTTAATCGATGCCGGCAACTCTTTTTCATTCCCGAACTCATCAATCAGCTTCTCCATTGTATAGAGGCTGGCCCCGCTCGCCTCGCTACCCCGGGAGTAGTATATTTTATCTTTCCGCTCGTTCATGTAGAGCGTTTTACCGGTCTCTGCCTGATCACGGAAGAAATCGTTCAATGGCATCAAAGAGCCCGAAGAGGTGCTCAGGTTGTAGGCCGACAGGAACTCGTCTTTCCGGACTACCAGGCTGTCGATGATTTGCACGTCCTCCGTGCGGCTCACGGCCCGTTGCAATCGATCCGCGTATTCCCTCGCTTGGGCCAGACGATCCAGTGCCTCTTGGTTCCGGCGGTTGGCCCGTTGATATTTTTCGAACTCTTTTTCAGCATCCGAAAAACGGTATAACTTCGCGTATAGTTCGCCCAAGGAAAGATACGCCTCGGTGATTCTTCTTGTTGACGCGAACTCGAGATATTCTTTCGCTTCCAGTAAGTTCCCCGTTTTATAGAGGCTAACACCAAGCCATTGATTGATGGGCGCGTTGGTGGGATTGTCCTGGTGTTCTCTCTGAAAAACAGGCAGTGCCTCGGCATACCGGCCCTCCAGATACCAACTTTTGGCCTCGTCTAACGATTGCGCCTGCAACGGTATTCCTAACGCGATAAAAAGGATAATATGACAGATGTATCGAATGTCCATTGATTCACTTTAACTTGTACGATTCAAAGATAGCAATTTGTTTCTTTTCTGCTTCATATTTGAACGGAAATTTAGGCGCGACCGCGGTTTAATCCGCCCTCCACTCCATGATGTCTCCCGGCTGGCAATCCAGTTCCCTGCATATTGCTTCCAGGGTGCTGAACCGAATAGCCTTGGCTTTCCCGGTTTTCAAGATCGAGAGATTGGCCGGCGTGATGCCCACCCGCTCCGACAGTTCGTTCAACGACATCTTTTTCTTTGCCATCTCCACGTCTAAATTGATAATAATGGGCATGAATTTCTTCCTGTTAAATAGTTAGTTCCTGCTCTTCCTTGAATTCAACCGATCGTTTGAGAATCTGGGCAAGCAACAACGCGATCAGTCCCATAAAGAGCCATTCGGCACCCGAGAGGTAAATAGAGAGTTTGTAGTTAGCAAGATCGATTAACGATTTCTTGTAATAATAGTCGGTGATATCCATTGCTGTTTTTAACATGTATAGGATCAACATGAGGATGCCAAGAATTTTAAGTCGCTTCACGTTCTTGGATTCGAAAACGTTATTCCGGTAGAAAGCTCCCATGATCTTGTAAAAATAAACCGGTACGACAACCAGCAAGAATAGGGATATAAAAACGGTAACGAATAGGATGGCCCTGTATTTCAACATTTGCCTCAGTTCTGCTTGTTCATTATACGAGTAGAGCACGTCTACCGTTTGGAGTTTTGCCGGAAGATACCGATCGTTTTTCAGGTTCATCAAAGAGTCTGAATAATAGTTCCAGGTATTTTCCGCTTTCAATGATAGCAAGAAGGGCTCTTCAGGCAGTAAATCGGTTCGCTCCCTTGCAGAAGCTTTGTAGCCCTGCAAGAAGCTGTTCCTGTGTTCATCCCACGTGTTGATGAGATCGATGCTGATCAAGTAAAGGTACGCTACCCCTACCAGCACCGACAGCAGGGCAACGGTACTTCTTCTTTTATTTCTCGTTTCCATATGTATGATGCATTAAAGACATTACGACGCGAATATAATGTAATATTTTATAAAACAATAATTATCTATCGATAAACAGCAATATTTTTATGTTCTGGGGTAATTAAATATTGATTTAGTTTGCTTGACAACCAGCAACACGCCATTGCATCTTCAAATCATTCCATCATCAAATCATCAAATCAATCCCTTTTTGTATCTTTGCAACCTGAAAAACTTCTCAGTAACGCAACGTTATGCACGAAAAAATTATCATCCTCGATTTCGGTTCTCAAACCACCCAGCTCATTGGCCGCCGCGTGCGGGAGTTAAGCACCTACTGCGAGATTGTACCCTACAATAAGTTTCCTTACGACGATGAAACGGTAAAGGGCGTGATTCTTTCCGGGAGCCCGTTCTCGGTGAACGATCCCGCCGCGTTTAAAGTCGACACGCTCATGCTTCGCGGCCGGTATCCCATTCTCGGCATCTGCTACGGGGCACAGTTGATGGCCCTGCAAGCGGGTGGGGCAGTAGAGAAAGGCGATAACCAAGAGTATGGCCGTGCCCGGCTTAGCGTGAAAGAAAACAACGACCCACTTTTGGGCGGTTGCGGGCAAGGCAATCCCGTTTGGATGTCGCACGGCGACACCATCGTGAGCTTGCCCGAGGATTTTACCGTGATCGCTTCCACCGATGACGTGGAGTATGCCGCCTACCGGGTGCAAGACGAACCCACGTGGGGCGTGCAGTTTCACCCCGAAGTGTTTCACACGGGGCAGGGAACAGAAATACTGGATAATTTCCTTGCTATCTGCGGGGTGAAGAAGGATTGGACGCCCGCGTCTTTTATTGAAGCCACGGTAAACGAGCTGAAAGAGACGCTGGGGGACGACAAAGTAATCCTCGCACTCTCGGGAGGCGTGGATTCTTCCGTGACCGCGGTGCTATTAAACAAGGCCATCGGCAATAACCTCACCTGCATCTTCGTGGATCACGGCCTGCTCCGCAAAAACGAGTTCGAAAACGTGCTGGACAACTACGAGCACTTGGGGTTGAACGTGATCGGGGTAGACGCGAAAGACCGCTTCTACCGTGAACTGGCCGGAGTGACCGACCCCGAAGAGAAACGAAAAATCATCGGGAAAGGCTTTATCGACGTGTTCGAAAGCGAAGCTCGCAAGTTGGAAGATATTAAATGGCTTGCCCAGGGAACCATCTACCCCGATATCATCGAGTCGCTTTCCATTACAGGGGTCACGATCAAGAGCCACCACAACGTGGGCGGTCTTCCCGAAAAGATGCATTTGAAGCTGTGTGAGCCGCTGAGGCTGCTATTCAAGGACGAGGTTCGCGCGATCGGGCTCGAGTTGGGAATGGAACCCCACCTGATTCACCGCCACCCGTTCCCCGGCCCGGGGCTTGGTATCCGTATCTTGGGGGCGATCAGTGCCGAGAAGGTGCGGATCGTGCAGGATGCCGATGATATTTTCATCTCCGGCCTTCGTTCCGCGGGGCTGTACGACAAGGTGTGGCAAGCCGGGGCAATTCTTTTGCCGGTACAGTCGGTGGGAGTAATGGGCGACGAGCGCACCTACGAGAATACCATCGCGTTGCGGGCGGTTACCTCCACCGACGCCATGACAGCCGACTGGGCACATCTCCCTTACGAATTTCTGGCAAAAATGTCAAATGAGATTATCAATAAAGTGAAAGGGGTAAACCGCGTGGTATACGACATTTCTTCGAAACCCCCCGCCACTATCGAGTGGGAGTGATTGCTTTTCCTTGTTTGGAAATTTCGGATAAATACGCTATTTTTGAGTTTGATAATACAAACAGCGAGAAATTATGAAGGCAATTGATATGGAGATATTGGATGAGAAACTCGCGTTGATCCAGTGGATTTCAACCGTTGATGATTCTTCGGTTATCGAAAAGATCAAGAAAATTAGAGAAGAAGAGACGGGAGACTGGTGGAACTCCATTTCCGATAAAGAAAAAGATTCTATTGAAAAAGGGATAATGGATGCAGACAAGGGAAATGTAGTACAACACTCGGAAGCCCGGAAGCTTTATGAAAAGTGGTTATAAGATACGCTGGACAAAGCATGCTTTAAATGAATTAGCACGAACCCTCGAGTACCTCGAGAAAAATTTTTCTGAAAAAGAGATAAGAAGGCTGGCATGGAAAATTGAATCTACTACTGAAATGCTTGCCCGTAACCCTAAAATGTTTCCAGAATCTGAAACCAGAAATGTTCGTAAAGTAGTAATTTTAAAATATAATACCCTTTACTATAGGATAAAACATGATTCAGTAGAAATTCTTTCTTTTTTCTCGAACCGGCAAAGTCCAAGAAAAAGAAGGGTGCGTTGAGCCTCTACAACTCCGGGCGTTTTAGCTCCGGATACGCGATGCGGGAGTGGTATATGGTGACCAACTTCTCGACAAACACGTTTTTCACTGTTTGAATATCCTTGAAGGTGATGGGGGCCATCTTAAAGTACCCCTCGTTTAGCTGGGAGTCGATGATCTTTTCCACGAGGTTGCGGATCGACTCCTCGCTATATTCTTGTATGCTGCGTGACGACGCCTCCACGGCGTCGGCCATCATCATGATGGCGGTTTCCTTGGTGAACGGGTTGGGTCCGGGGTACCGGAAGTTGGCCTCGTTTACCTCTTTCCCCGGGTTCGCGTTTTTCCACGAGTTGTAGAAATACCTCGGCATGCTGGTCCCGTGGTGCGTTTCAATGAAGTCGATGATCTGTTGGGGCACCCTGTGCTTCTGCGCGATCTTGATCCCGTCTTTCACGTGATTGATGATGATGCGGGCGCTCTCTTCGAAGGGTAACCCCGAATGGGGGTTCAAGCCCGGAGGCTGGTTCTCCGTGAAGAAGGCAGGGTTTACCATCTTCCCGATATCGTGGTAGAGGGCCCCCGTTCGGATCAACGAGGCGTTCGCTCCCAACTTGCTGGCCGCGGCCATTCCCAAATTAGACACCTGCAACGAGTGCTGGAAGGTGCCGGGAGCCTTCTCGGAAAGCTCCTTCAATAACGGTTTGTTGATATTGGAAAGCTCCACGAGCGTCACGCCCGAGATAAACCCGAAGGAGCGCTCGATAAGGTAAACCAGCGAGTAGGAGAAGAGGATAAAAATAAAGTTGATCAGGAAATAAATCAGCATTACCCAATCGGCCTCCGTCACGCTCCCCTCTTGGTACATCACCAACCCCAAGTATACCACGATATAGATGAACAGGATGAAAAACGAGCTCTTGATCAACTGCGAGCGTTCCGATAACTCCTTCAGCATGAAGATCGATATCATGGCCGCGGCGATCTGCACGATAATGAACTCAAACGGGTAGGGCACCATGAGCGAACACAGGATGATGGCCGAGAGGCTGGCGAACAACGCGGTCCGGGAGTCGATGAACGTGCGGACCATGATGGTAAGTATCGCGTAGGGGATGATGTAGACGCTGAACAGGTCGAGTCGCACGGTGATGGCGGTAAGGGTCACGAAGAACACGATTAGAAGCACCATGAACACCACGTGTTTCCGGTTCCGGTACTCGTGCGGGCGGAAGTAGAGAAGATACATGTAAAACGAGCCGAACATCAGGAAAACCAAGAGAAACTGGCCCAAGATTTTCGAGATGTTTTTGGTAGAGCCGCCACTCCGTTCGTCGGTTGCCCGTTCCAAGGAAGAGAGGATGTTGTACGTGCGTGTGTCCACGATTTCTCCTTGGTCGATAATGCGCTGACCTTGCTGTACCATTCCTCGGCTGATATCTACTTGCTGGACAAATTCGTTCCGCGCTTTTTCGGAGGTGTTGGCGTCGTAAATGATATTTTCCCGGATGTATTCATTGATATCGGCTGCTTTCAACGTGTTTCTGTCGATACTTTCCGGGGCATCTTCAAGTACTTTCTGGTAGGCCGACCGGATCGTGAAGAATGTTTCGATGTCCCTGGATTCCGCGATGTTCCCTTTCTTTAATCGCAATGCTTTGGTGCGGGACTCCTGAATGCGGTCGTAATCCTCTGACCGCATGATGCCGTTTTCGTAAATCTCGGTCAATTTATTCCGGATATAGAGCTTTTGTTGCGCGGGGAGTTCCGATATCCGGGTATCGAGGTTGGCGTCCGCGTCGAACTCGGCCAGGGCATTTGTTTGCACCTCCTCATTGACTACAAAGTACGGTTCGTAAAACTCCAAGATGCTGTCTTGCTCGGCTTTCAGCTGCTCCACCGGCTTGTAGACAGGAAAATCAAACGGGGCAGTGAGCAGGCCATATTGCCAAGGCCTCCCCTCGTTAAACGAGTAGTTGAAACTTCCCTGACGAGGGAAGATATAGGCGACAAACAAGACAGCTACAACAAAAACCAAGGGTACGAACAGTTTTGTCCGTATCCGTATTTTTTTCTTCTTTTTAGACGTTGTGGCGTTCATAGGAACTATTTTCCATCAAATAAACAAAAAATAATCGATACTTCTCCCGTTTCTATCAAAATTCTGTTCGAGTTATTGTTTTTTCTGAATATGCGAAATCAATACTTTGGTAAATATGTTTCATTTTATTGATATTCAGGTTTTACGGATAGGGTTAGCATGAGTCTGGAACTCAACCTGTTGATTTTAAGATCCTTGGGTAAAATCCTGCGCGAAGAGCAAGATATCCCTTGGGAACTTATCACCTCACAGATGCTCAACAAGAAACCCGCGAATTTTCGCTCTCCGGTACTCGTTGTTTGGAATTCAATCATCGCCGCCCGTCCTAATAACCCCCCGATTTCAATAAATGAAGAAAATAGCGTACTTTTGCATCCAGTAATTAGAAAATAACGGTAGAGTGAGTGTTTTAATATTTATAGAATGAAAAAAAAAAACAATTATTGGTTGATTTGTCTTCGCTTAAGAATATCTATTCTGGATTAGGTCAAGTTGCCTTAAGTTATGGCGAATATTTCAAAAATAATTATGATTCTCGAACTGCGACATACACGTTGACTTTACTTGTGCCTAAAAAGTTTTTCGGTGCTTTTGGTAAAAATGTTAATTACATCTCTTCCACCAATATATTTCGAAAACATTGTCATTGCTTATTTCCCAAGTTCGATATCTGGCATTCTATCCATCAGTTAAGTCGTTATATGCCTTCCTATTCCGCTACCAAATATATTCTGACTATTCACGACTTGAATTATTTTTATGAAAGAACGGGTCGATCGAAATCAAGAAGGCATAAAAGGATTCAACAAAAAGTTAATAGGGCGGATGAGATTGTTTGTATTTCTGGGTTTACTAAAAAAGACGTCGAAAATAAACTCGAATTAAACGGTAAAAGGTGCAATGTGATCTATAATATGGTGCGTGTTTTAGACGATAAAATTGCTCTGAAACCTGATTTCTATATTCACGAGCCTTTCTTTTTTACTATAGGAGAAATCATACAAAAGAAAAACTTTCATGTGTTGCTTGACGTGATGAAATTGATTCCGGATAAACATCTCTATATTATTGGTAATGGAGCAGATAAAAAGAACAATACCTACGCGATGGAAATAAAGAGAAGAATAGAAGAGGAAAATATTTTGAACGTCACGTTGAAAGGCAGTGTATCGCATGAAGAAAAAGTTTGGATGTACAAGCATTGCCTTGCTTTTCTTTTTCCCTCTTTGTTGGAGGGTTTTGGATTGCCCATTATTGAAGCGATGCAGTTTGGGAAACTCGTTTTTTCATCCCAGGAAACCAGTCTGAAAGAAATCGGAGGCAATTTTTCCTATTTTTGGAAAAACTTCAACCCGCAAGAAATGAAACAGTTGATCGATGAAAACTTGGAGAAGTTTTATCAAGACAAGGATTTGGCGGAGAGAGAAAAAGAGTATGCCAATTTATTTTCGTACGAGAAACACTTTGAAGAATATGAGAAAATATACTCAACCATATGAAATAGACTTGGTCTACCTTTGGGTTGACGGGAGCGACCCCGCGTGGCTGGCAAAAAAGAACCGGTTCCTAGGCATAGAACATGATTTGAGGGAAGAGGCCACTTCTAAAGCGCGTTCCGCGGATAACGGTGAATTAAAATATTCCCTGCGTTCGATGGAAAAAAATGCTCCTTGGGTGCGAAAAGTTTTCATTGTAACCGACGAGCAAGTACCAGAATGGCTGGATACACGAAATGAAAAAGTTGAAATTGTCGATATTAGGCAGTTGCTCCCTCCCGAATCGCTTCCTTGTTATAATTCTGTTGTGATAGAGCATTTTTTGTGGAAGATTCCCAGTTTAGGGGAGTATTTCCTTTATGCTAACGATGATATGTTTTTCAATAAGCCAGTCTCGCCCGGTTTTTTTTTCACGCCTGACGGATTTCCCGTGGTGCGGTTACAACGCGCTCCTTTTGGAAAATGGAGAAACATACTCAAGAACAAGCTGGGAATTTATACCAACATCTATCGGAAAACGATCCATCGATCTGCCTTGCTGGTTGAAAAGAAGTTTGGAAAATATATTTCAGCAATTCCCCATCATAATATAGATGCTTATCGCAAGTCGGATTACCGAAACGCTGTCGAGATTGACTTCAAAGAGGAAATAGCCGCTACCTTCAACCATCATTTAAGAAGTGAAAACGATATTCAACGTATTATTTACTTGTACTATGCATTGGCATTGAGGAGAGGATCCTTGCATTTTGTAAGGAGGGACGAATCGTGTAGAATACGCTTGCATAAACCCGATTACATGTTTTTCATTAACAAATACTCTCCTTCTCTTTTTTGCCTGAACGATAGCCACCGCGCGACCGATGAAGACAGGAAGCGGGTTGAGCCATTCTTAAAGAACATGTTCCCTGAAAGATCTTCTTTCGAAAAACAGGAATTGGAATAATTACAGGGCAGCTATAATTGACAAAGCAAATGAGACCGAATAGGGAGGAGAAAAAAGTAGACAAGCCGCTTGTTAGTATCATTTGCGTGACCTACAATGCTGCTTCCTGTATCTCGGAATGTTTAGACAGTATCATCCAACAGCAATACCCTTCTATAGAAATCATCGTGCTTGATGGAGCAAGCACGGATGGAACCCAAGATATACTTCGGGAGTATGGGGAAAAAATAATGTTTTGGAAAAGCGAGGCCGACAAGGGCATTTATGATGCCTTCAATTCCGCGTTAGAGCATGCACAGGGACAATGGATTTATTTTATTGGTGCCGACGATAAGTTATTGCCTGATTTCTCATCTCTCGTGGAAAATGAATTAAAGGACAATCATACTATTTATTATGCCAATGTTCTCTGGAAGGGCGTAAAAACAAAAGGATTTGTTTCAGATTATCAACAAGCAAAACTAGGCATATTTCATCAGTCGATCATTTATCCCAGCAGTGTATTTAAAAAATACAGGTACAATACAAAATACAAAATATCTGCAGATTATGCGCTCAACCTGCAGTTGCATGGAGACAAATCGTACCGATTCGAATACAGGGATTACATTATAGCATTTTTCAATGATTCAGGCGTCTCATCAAAAGGGGTTGACGAAGCTTTCCGGATGGACCGCACACGATTAATTATGGATAATTTTGGGATAGGAATACGCGTCCGTTATGCGTTAAAGCTTATAAAATACAAGTTAATGGGCAAGAAAATATAGCTATAACTCGAACGCCGATTTCTCGGGTAATATGGTATCGAACGCTTTTTCAATGTTGTCCATCACCTGTTCGTAGTTCCGGATGTGTTGGTTGTCGTTCAGGCATACCAGCTTGTAGCTTTGGTTGTAGATCGCCTTTGTCGCTTTTTTCGAGCGCAGCAAAAGGGGGAACATCTTCGTGTCTTGATAGGTGTTGTAAGGCATGAAGTGTGAGCGGCATATTTGCCACGTGCGAAACAGCTCTTGGGTATAGTCGTCCGGGCTCCGGAACCGGTTCTTTGAAACGGCCGTGAGTCGGTCTCCCGCGTAATCCCACACCTCTTCGAAGGTCTGCTTCCGGTAGGGCTGGGCGTTGTGGGGAGTGATAAGGGTCACAAATTTTCCGTAGGGTTTCAGCAACCGGGTGAGGTTGGCTTTCTTGCCGTAGGAGGGATGGAACCACTTGTCGTGGTCGCGCTCCATCACCTCTCGTTTATCGAACCGCTCGTTAATGATTCGTATGTTGTTCTTGAGGCACTTCGACCACATCCCCATGCCCGAATTGTGGCGGAAGGCGGCAATGTCATTGGGAACCCCGTTGGTGAAAAAACGGGCTTCGGTGAGGTGGTTGGTGATAAAGAAATCGTCGTTAAAGTAGACGAAGTGTTCGGCAAGGCCGGGAATCTTATGCAGGTAGATCTCAATAAGTGATGAGTTAAATACCGGCAAGTACTTCTCGGGAATGTAGTCGGCATGGTTTACCAGTTGCAGTTTGGGATGGGTGGGATCGAGCCATTCCGGCTTCTGCCCGCAGGTCACGAAATGGATTTTCCGCACCCAAGGGGCGAACTTTTCCACTCCCCGAAACCAGTATCTCAAAAAACCGTGGTCTCGAAACCGGGCTTCCGTTACTTCGTTTTTCCTATTGTCAATCCTACCGGAATATTTCGCGAAATCGGCTTTCCACTTCGGGTCGTCCATGTCCACCCAGGTGACAACAAAATCAATTTCCATCATCTCTTCAATAAAAATAAATTACCAATGCTCACGGCTGATTATGCCCCTGCCGGGAGGGTAATAGTGTCAATGGCTCGCTGTAGGCGGCGCAGGGTTTCCTTTTTCCCGATCAGCTCGGTGATAAGGAACATGCCGGGCCCTTTGGGCTCTCCCACCACGGCAAGGCGAAGCGCGTTCATGATGCTTCCCGTGTTCAGGCCCTCTTTTTTGATCCATTCCATCACGAGGCTCTCTTGGTGTTGCGCGGAGAAATCGCTCATCGCCTCCATTAATTCCACCAATTGTCGCATTTGCCCCGGTGTATCCGCTTTCCACCGTTTACGTGCCGTTTTCTCGTCGTAGGCGGTAGGTGCTTCGAAGAAGAAGGAGGATTGCTCCCAGAGTTCTTTCACGAAGTGAACCCGTTCTTTGACCAATCCCACTATCCGGGCCACTTTCTCGGGAGAAACCACGATCCCTTTCTCTTGCAGGATGGGAGCAAATTGTTCCGCAAGCTCGTGGTTGGGCAAGCTCGCGATGTATTGGTGGTTATACCACTTCGCTTTCTCGATATCGAACTTGGCACCGCTCTTGCTGCACCGCTCGAAGGAGAAGGCTTGTATCAATTCTTCCAGCGTGAATAGCTCCTGGTCCGTACCGGGATTCCATCCCAAGAGAGCGAGGAAGTTGATGACCGCCTCGGGCAAGTAGCCTCCTTCCCGGTAACCGGAGGAGAGTTCGCCCGACGACGGGTCTTTCCACTCCAGCGGGAACACGGGAAAGCCGAGGCGGTCGCCATCGCGCTTGCTCAGCTTGCCGTTGCCTTCCGG
>JBBACU010000022.1:0-12669 GCA_041656815.1 Proteiniphilum sp. | reverse complement strand
TAAAGGGATTCTCTTTATGTTTCGAGTTACATGAAGAGAATAAAACGAACAAAGTTAAAATAAAGATTACCCTATCTTTTTCACGAACAGTATTATTTAACCGGTATCGCAATTGAAATGGTTGTTAGGTACACGTGTTTAAAATTAACATTTTCGCTAAGCAAAACGAACAGAAGACAAGCTTGCTTGGATTATGTCGTTGCGAGAAAATGCCTAAATTTATTGAACGCCTATCGATCCTCTGGTAAGGCCTACACCACAAATATCATTAAAAGAAATGAAACCATAAAAAAACAGGCGGCAAAACCTGTTTTTTTAAATAAAAGAAACCGTATTTATTCACAATTAACTCAATCCTTCAATCACACCGTTCACGATATCGATCCGTTTTGCCTGCGGGTCGGCGGGCAGCCCCGGCATGCGCATCATCTCTCCCGCGATGGCCACGATAAATTCCGATCCTTGGTTGATCACCAGGTCGTTGATCTTGAACCGGAAATCCTTTGCCACGCCATACGCTTTGGGGTCTGCCGAGAAAGAGTACTGCGTTTTAGCGATACATACCGGCATTTTCTCAAGCGGCGTCCCTTCCATCTGTTTGAGTTTTTTGAGTGCTTTCTCGCCCAGCACCACATCCCGCGCCCCGTAAATTCGGGTGGCAATCTTGGTGAGCTTTGTCTCAATATCGTCTTCGTCGTTGTAGGTGAACTTCAGTTCCGAGGAGGGTTTGTTCTCGATCGCCTCTACCACTGTTTGTGCCAGTGCCACCGCACCTTCTCCCCCCTGGGTGAATGCTTCGTTGATCGCGAAGGGGATGTTCCGTTCTTCGCAGAACACGCGTACCGCTTGGATCTCGGAAGGGGTGTCAAACGCGTATTTATTGAAAGCCACCACCACCGACTGGCCAAAGCCCGCCAAGTTATCGAGGTGCTTTGCCAAGTTCCCCAGCCCTTTCTTCAGTCCGTTGATATCGGGCGCCTTGATCTCCTTCTCCGGCGTGCCCCCGTGCATCTTGAGCCCTTGCGCCGTTACCACGATCACTGTCAGTTTAGGCCGCAAGCCGCTTTTTCGGCATTTGATATTGAAGAACTTCTCCGCGCCCAAGTCGGCACCGAACCCCGCTTCGGTAATCACGTAGTCTCCGTATGTCATCGCCATTTTAGTGGCCAGCACCGAATTGCAACCGTGCGCGATATTGGCAAACGGCCCCCCGTGCACGAACGCCGGCGTATTTTCCGTGGTCTGTACCAAATTGGGATGGATGGCATCCTTCATCAACACCGTGATGGCTCCTCCCACGCCGAGGTCCTTCACGGTGAACGGCTCGCCGCTGATGCGGTATCCCAACAAGATATTATCGATCCGCCGGCGAAGGTCCTCCTCGCTTACCGCCAAGCATAAGATAGCCATCAACTCCGACGCGGCGGTAATATCGAATCCCGCTTCGAGCGGCACGCCGTTGCCAGGCCCCAAGCCGGTGATAATGAAACGCAAACTACGGTCGTTCACGTCCAACACCCGCTTCCAGAGCACCTCTTTAATCGCTTCTTTCGTGCCTTGCACCCGAAAGATATAGTTATCCAGCAGCGCCGAGATGGTGTTATGTGCCGTGGTCACCGCGTGAAAATCTCCCGTGAAATGGAGGTTGATATTCTCCATGGGGAGCAGTTGGGCGTAGCCTCCCCCGGCAGCCCCTCCTTTCATCCCGAAGACGGGCCCCAGCGATGGTTCCCGGAGAGCCACGATGGCATTTTTCCCGATCTTGTTCATGCCCAATGCCAGCCCCACGGAAACGGTTGTCTTCCCGATCCCCGCTTTGGTAGCCGTGATGGCGGTCACCAGTATCAGGTTACTCCGGTTAACCTTCTCTTCATCTATGAGATGAACAGGAGTTTTCGCCATGTGTCTCCCGAAACCAATCACCTCTTCCCGGTCGATCCCGATGCTTTCCGCCACGTCTTTTATTTTCCTCAACGGTGTTTCTCTTGCAATTTGAATGTCTGATTTCATACGATTAATTCATTTTTTACACTATGGTGTATGGAACTCGCTTTAATCATGTATTTGCGTCATAATGATTATAATGCTCGTTTCATTTATGTTGATTTGATGATTCGTTGATTTGTTAATTAGCACATTAGTCTCATTGACACATTAGTCTCATTACTTAAGCATTTCCTCCAGCATGATGAGCCGGTCACGCAGCTGCGCTGCTTCCAAGAACTCCAGCTTCTTCGCGGCAGCCCGCATCGCTTGGCGTGTCTGTTCGATTTTGGCTTTCAAGTCGTCCCGCGTAGTGTACTCCGTTAACGGCTCCGCGGCCAGCGAACCATAGTCCGGCTCCACGTATGCCCTCGCCTCGGCGGTAGAGACATGCTCCCTGCTCAGTGCCGAGGAGCGGGCCCTTTTTATTTGTGTAGGCGTGATGCCGTGCTCTTCGTTGTACTTCATCTGTTTCTCACGGCGCCGGTTGGTCTCGTCGATGGTCATCTGCATGCTGTCGGTTATCTTATCCGCGTAGAAGATTACCTTTCCGTTCACGTTCCGCGCTGCCCGGCCGGCGGTCTGGGTGAGGGAACGGTGGGACCGGAGGAATCCCTCTTTGTCGGCGTCCAGCACGGCCACCAGCGACACCTCCGGCAAGTCGAGTCCTTCCCGCAGCAAGTTCACCCCCACAAGCACGTCGAACAGTCCGTTACGGAGGTCGTCCATGATTTTCACCCGTTCCAGCGTTTCCACGTCGGAGTGGATATAGTTGCACCGGATACCGTTATTCGTCAAGTAGTTGGTCAACTCCTCCGCCATTCGTTTGGTGAGGGTGGTGATGAGCACCCGTTCGTCTTTTTCCACCCGTTGCTGTATCTCCTCCATGAGGTCGTCTATCTGGTTAAGGCTGGGACGCACATCAATGGGCGGGTCGAGCAATCCGGTAGGCCGGATCAGCTGATCCACCACAATCCCTTCCGATTTCTCCAGCTCATAGTCGGCCGGGGTCGCGCTCACGAAGATGATCTCGGGGGTGAGTGCTTCAAACTCTTCAAATTTCAAGGGCCGGTTATCGATGGCCGCCGGGAGCCGGAACCCGTACTCCACCAGGTTCATCTTCCGGGAGTGGTCGCCCCCGTACATGGCCCGTATCTGGGGAATGGTCACGTGGCTCTCGTCAATCACCGTCAGGTAATCCTCGGGAAAGAAGTCGAGCAGGCAGAAGGGACGCGTACCGGGTAACCGTCCGTCGAAATAGCGGGAGTAGTTCTCGATCCCCGAGCAATAACCGATCTCCTTGATCATTTCCACGTCATAAGTAACCCGCTCGTAGATTCGTTTTGCTTCCAGCGGCTGGCCAATCGACTGGAAGAATTCGACCTGTTTGCCGAGGTCGATCTGTATCTCGTCCACCGCCCGGAAGATACGCTCCTTGGTGGTGACGAAAAGGTTGGCGGGAAAGATGCGGTAGGAGTTTAACCGCTCGATGGTGGTGCCCGTGAGCGGGTCAACCGACTCGATCGACTCGATCTCGTCGCCCCAGAAGATAACCCGCACGATGTAGTCGTGATAGGCCAGGAACACGTCCACCGTATCCCCTTTTACCCGGAAATTGCCTCGATTGAACTCGGCCGTCTCGTCGCGGGAGTAAAGGCTGTCGACCAGTAAACGGAGCAGCCGGTCCCGTTCCATCGTTTGGCCTTCGGTTACCTCGATGGTGGTTTTATTAAAATCCTCCGGGTTGCCAATGCCGTAGAGGCAAGAGACGGACGACACCACGATCACGTCGTTCCTCCCCGAAAGGAGCGACGAGGTGGCCGCGAGCCTCAGCTTTTCAATCTCGTCGTTTATGGCTAGGTCCTTTTCGATATAGGTGTCGGTGGTGGGTATATAGGCTTCCGGTTGGTAGTAGTCGTAATAGGAAACAAAGTACTCCACCGCGTTGTTCGGGAAAAAATTTTTAAACTCGCTATAGAGTTGGGCAGCCAGTGTTTTATTATGGCTTAGCACCAGCGTGGGCTTGTTCACTCGCGCGATCACGTTGGCCACGGTGAAGGTCTTGCCCGACCCGGTCACGCCCAACAAGGTCTGGTAGGGTACTTTTTGTTGAAGTCCCTCTAACAGCGCCGCGATGGCTTCGGGTTGGTCGCCGGTAGGTTGAAAGTCGGATGTAAGTTGAAATTTCATAGTGTACCTTCTAACAATGGATGGAATGGTCTGGCTTGATCCTCTTTAAGGAGCGTCGGGATAGGGCTTTGTCTCGTGTATGCTCACGATCCGGAAATCGGGGTTCAGCTCCAAATGCACGATGTATCCCGGCACCCGCTCGGTTGCCCCTTGGCTCGCGTAGGATTTGGTCAGGGGCACGTTCACGGGGTAGTTCCCGTTCGCTGTTCGCTCGTACTGCACCGCCTCGATGTCCGGGGCAAACGAGAGGGTTGCCCCCCGGGCGCGGGTCCGCGCCATCAGCAATTCTCCCGTGATCCGTTCGCGGGAAGCGGCACCCGAGTTAAAGAAGCGACGGACTACCGGCGCGAGGTACGGGTATGCCCCGTCGTGAGCAGTGCCCGAAAGGGCCGCGTAAAAACCGCCGACAGTAGACCGGATGCTATCCAAGACATTTATTTCCACGGGAAAGGACTGGTGTAGCATCGCGTACCTTTTATCGGCTTCTGCCGCGTACAGCCCTCGCAGTTCTCCCCGCCGGGCTTGGGCGAGATAATCGGAGTATGATTCGGACGTGTTGACGCGCAAAGCCCCCAACCAGCTGAGGGAATCGAGCTGCCGCTCTATCAAAGGCGCGTAAGGGCTCTCGGGATGCCGGCTCAAGAAATCGCGTAGCTCGGCGGTGTTGCCCGATGCTTTCATCTCGCCCCACGCGGCAGCCTCTTCCGACTTCAGCCGGAGCAGTCCGGCTTGCGCCTCGTCAAAGTGTGCCCCGTCAGGAAAAGCCTCCATGTAAGCAATATATCCCCCGGTGCTGTTCAGCTTGAGGGCTGTCTCCCACCCGCTCCGCTCCAGGTTCCCTTTTCGTATCGTCTCGTTGTATACCAGGAAAGCGCCCGCGAGGAAAAGAATAGCGATGAGAATGATCAGGGGCGTCTTAGCCCGTTTTTTTCTTCTCGGTTGTATCACGGGCGGGACACCGGAATCGGGGACATTTGCTCCCTCGTGTCCGGTTTTTATTTCCTCGAATGTTTTAGCTACTTCTGTTTTAGCCGGGGCATTGGCGGGCAAGCCCACCTCGTAATCCGCACGAATTCGTCGTGAACAATCATCACAGAAGAGGGCTTCTTCCGGTTTGGTTTTTCCACAAAGGGGGCAGGTTCGGGACATAACTTCGCGAATTTATAGCATGATAAAGTCTTTGCAAAGATACACCAACCTACCGATTTTACCCTATCGTCGCGCGACAAAATGACTTTCTCCTACGGCACGACGAGGAGGGGAACATTTTTTATAAATCCGTTGGAAAGTGGAGGATGGCCTCTGGGTACTCAAGACGGACTTCGAGACAAGACCCGTCTTCCTGCAAAGGGATGACAAGATAAGGGCACACTTTCTCACCTGCTTTCTTTCGCTACTAGTAATGAGAATCCTGGAAAATAAAGTCAACCGGGTACGCGGAGTGCTTACCCTTATCTAACTTTTACCTGGTTCTTGCTTGGTTCTTGCTTGGTTCTATTCTATATAAGGAGGATATAAGGGGGATTAGAATGAGGTAAGACTGAGGTAAGAACTATACAAGACCAAAATAGAAGGGAAAATCTAATTAGTTTTGCAGTGAGCGGCAAATTTCATACATTTGAATTCGGGTAGCAGGGCCCATTTTCCAAACAATTCACGTGAATGCGATGTCCTATTTTAAAAAACGAATCCAATCATTTAAACATGCCTTCCGGGGAATACGCACGTTATTCCGCGAAACACCGAATGCTTGGATTCAACTCGCGGCAACTGTTCCCGTGATCCTCTTGGGAGTACTGTTCCGCCTGTCGCGGGGGGAATGGCTGGCCCTCGTCATCGTTACCGGGGCCGTGTTTTCCATGGAGGCCGTGAATACCGCGTTGGAAAGGCTCTCGGATTACGCCTGTAATAAAGAGATCCATCCCCTCGTCAAGGAAACCAAGGACCTTGCCGCCGCGGGGGTACTGATTGCCGCTTTAACCGCGTTGATAGTAGGAGTTATTATTTTCGTGCCAAAAGTCGTTGAATTACTTTTTTGATAAGATGATTTTTCCGTATCTTTGCTTATATATCTTTAAAATAGAGGAATTATGACGGAATTAGTTTTAAAAGGTAAGATAGACCAGAAGAAGCTGGACTCCATTGTCAATTTTCTCAGATCATGGGATATAGACGTTGAAGTGAGAGAATCCAATACGGAACAGAACAAAGAAAAAAATCTCTTCACAGAATCCTTCGGGATGTGGGCCGATCGTGACGTAGACATTAAAGCAATGAGACAGAAGACTCGTGAACGAAGGACTAAAGTACATGGGAATGATTCTTTGTGATCTTTCACCGTGTCAAACTCTTTACTCTTAACATTAAAGATTTTGCTTATATCCCCACAATAAAATTACACGAATACCAGAATAAATAGAGGTACCTGATGATTACCCGTACTCAAATCGACCTCGTTCGTGTTCAGCTGCTGGAAAAGGATCATGATCAAAAACTACTCATATGCTTGACCGTCGCGAATCCCGGCAGGAAACTGACCGTGAAATACGGGATAGCACCCGAGAACCACGCGTTCAACCCCTCGGTGGAACTATTCCGCAAAGGCGACCGGCTCAACCTGGTGGATTGCAGGGTGGACGAGGAGGGGTTCGTGATCCCGTCCTACATCGTGTTGGAGCCCGATTACCTGATCGACGCCTCGGCAATCGCGGAATGCTTTCAAGACTATTCTATTTCGCCGCTCCATTACTTCCGCGACAAATTCATGGAGGTGGAAAACCGCTCTTACCTGCTGCTGGGAAACTTGGCCAATTTTTTCCTCGATGAACTGGTATTCGCGGACGACCCCGGGAAAGTCTCCTTTATGGAGGCTTTCCAGCGATCGTTCAAAAACTCGCCGTTCGAATATGCCAGCTGCGAAGATATACGGTCGCCGCGCGATTTCAAGGAATTCATGCAGAAAGCATGGCAACAGTTCGAGAATATCCGTCGCGTGGTACAACGCGACTTCCCGCGGCGAGGCATCGATATTCATCAATGCACGTTGGAGCCCTCCTTCTTCAGCGAGAGATTCGGGTTTCAAGGACGGCTCGACTTGTGGCATCCCGGGGCTGGCGAGAGACGGGCCGGCATCGTGGAATTAAAATCGGGCAAGTTGCCTTTTCCCGTGTACGACCAGGATAAAATCGCGCTCAATCATGAAGCACAAACCGCCGTGTACCGCTTGATGCTGGAAAGCGTCTTCGGGGAATCGCGGGAAATGGATGCTTTTATCCTCTACTCGGCAGGAGATCGGGCAGGGGAAAATCTTCGCGATGCCGCGAAAGACGACAAGCTCGAAAAAGCGATCCTCAATACACGTAACCTGATCGTGGCTCAAGAGAAACAACTCGTGAAAGGAGATAACAAAGCAGTAGCATCCTTGTTTGACGCTCTTTTCAAATCAATTAGCGGGGAAGGAAAACTCCCTCGGTTCTTCACTTCGAAAATCGCGGGGATAGAAGCACGATTGAAACAAAGTAGCAAACTGGAAAAAAGCTACTTCTACCGGTATACCCGTTTTATATCGAGGGAATTATACCACCAAAAAATCGGGGATATCGCGCGTGAAACACCCACCGGGGTGGCTTCCTTGTGGAACAGCGCGTTCCGGGACCGGGCCGAGGCACTGGATATCCTCTACAACCTCTCCATCAGGGCTATTGAAGATACGCGAAACGGCATGACCGTTTATTTCTCGAGGGAGGAAGGAAGCGACTTGGTTAATTTCCGGGAAGGGGATATCTGCATTGTTTACCCGCGGGAGAACGAGGCAGACACCGTGTTGAACCAGCAGATCTTGAAAGGGAGCATCGTCTCCATTCGTCCGGGGGAGGTGGTGGTACGCTTCCGGTACAAGCAGAAGAACCGCCGTTATTTCGACGAAAACCGGTTATGGGCCATCGAGCACGATGCCCTGGATTCTTCCTTCACCGGCATGTACAAGGGACTCTTTGCTTTTCTGGGTGCCCCCAAACGGAAAAGGGATTTATTGTTGGGGCAAGTTGCACCAGAAATGCATGCTTATTTACCGGTGAGTAACACCAAACGTGATGCTTTACTGTTGGATGAGCCAGCGGGGATATCCATTGGTCAACGCGTGTGTTCCAGCCCGGACAACAAACCGGCTGACCCCGGGGACATTATCGCGCGGGCGACAAAAGCAAAGGACTACTTCCTGATCGTGGGACCGCCCGGAACCGGGAAGACTTCCATCTTCGCCCGGCGATTGATAGAGACGTATCACGCGGAACCCGGTACCAATATCATGGTGCTCGCTTATACCAACCGGGCCGTGGACGAGTTGTGCCAAGCGATCCACGCCGGGCTGGGTAATAGCGCGGGAGTGTGCGACGCCTATATCCGGGTAGGAAGTGAACTCTCTTGTGCCCCGCCTTACCGTCATCGGCTGCTGCAACGAATTGCCGAACAATCCGTCGACCGGCAATCGCTGCTCGCGGAGATCGACGGGGCGCGTATTTTTGTTTCCACGCTTGCCTCCCTCAACGGGCGGCTGGAGTTATTCGACTTGAAACACTTTCACGTGGCCATTATCGACGAGGCATCGCAGATCCTGGAGCCGCAAATCATAGGCCTCTTGCCTCGTTTCGACCGGTTCGTGATGATCGGTGACCACCACCAACTGTCGACCATCGTGTTACAGGATCGCGCCCATTCTGAAGTGGAAGAACCGCTCTTGCAAGAGGCCGGTATCCTCGATTGCCGCGATTCGCTCTTCGAGCGGTTGATGCGTCGCTGTTTGGAAAAAGGATGGCACCATGCCCACGTGCAGCTTACCCACCAAGGAAGAATGCACGAGGAAATCGCCGCCTTCCCCGCTATTCATTTCTATCCGGCGGGCCTTTTTTCCGCTAACTACTGGCAATCCGAAGAATGGGATTTATCGTGCCAATCCGATCACCCGTTTCACGTGCTCGTGGCAAAAGAACGCACCGCGTTTATTTCCACCGAGAGAATGATCCGCCCTGTCATATCCACTAAAGTAAATGAAACCGAGGCAGATGTGATTACCGCGTTATTGCATGCCCTCCGTGACGTGTACCGGGAAAATGGCAAACCACTCGACGCTGCCTCCGTGGGCATTATCGCCCCCTACCGTAACCAGATAGCCTTAATCCGCCAAAAGCTGCTGGAAAGCGGACTGCCGGAAACGGAAAAAATCATGATTGAAACCGTTGAACGTTTCCAAGGGAGCCAACGCGACGTGATCCTGGTATCGTTCTGCGTGAACGATCCCTCCCAGATGGATTTCCTGTGCAACATGAACCGGGACGGCACGGTAGATAGGAAACTAAACGTGGCCATCACCCGTGCACGGCAACAATTATTTCTGGTTGGGAACGCGCGCGTCCTTCGTGAGCACCCCATATACCGCCGCTTGCTAAACCATTACCGGGAGAAAACACTTAGTAATGACTTGCCGTGCGGTTCAAACCCCACCTAATATACTATCCATCACCCAATTGGCGCGCGCCGCGGATATACCCGTGCTAATAGGGATATTCGTGTTCCCGTTCAGGTGATTAACGACATTCTCCACCAAGTAGTACTGGATATTCTCGGGGTTCTCTTCCACGAATTCCCGCACCCCCTGGGATGTTTCCAACAAAATAGGTGAGAAACCAAAAGTGGAGAAAACAAGGCTGCCCTCCGTTCCGGTTATTTCGACGCGGTCAGCACGGCTATTTTCCGGCGCGACAAAACTCCAGTTTCCACTTCCCAACAGGCCCGACTTGAAACGGAAAACAGCAACCACGCTATCCTCCACGTCATACAACCCGGCAACATTGGCCGTGAAACCCTTCGCCTCTGTGATCTCGCCGAAAAGCCAATCGAGCAGATCAAGCTGATGCGACGCCAAATCATAAAAATACCCGGCACCGGCTATCTCTTTTTTCACTCGCCACGTCGAGCTATCCTTCGTACGGTCAGAGGGGTACGGGGGAATGGCCAAGCGTACCTCTACGGTTGATATATTGCCCAACAGCTTTTCATCGACCAACTGTTTCACTCGCTGAAAATAGGGCAAGGTCCGGCGATAATAAGCCACGTAACAGGGTACACCTGTCTCTCGCGACACCCGGTTTATTTCAAGACACTCCTCGTGAGAGGCCGCCATCGGTTTTTCGATATAGACGGGCTTCCCCGCTTTCATGGCAGCAATAGCATATTCCGCGTGCGAACCGGGAGGGGTTGCCACATAAATCGCGGTTACCCTTGGATCGTTAATTAGATGGCCCGCGTTATCGTACCAGGCGTCGATACCATGCCGACGAGCATACTCTTTCGCTTTATTCGCATCTCGACGCATTACGGCAACTACCCTCGAACCGGGCACTTTTTGGAATGCCGGCCCACTCTTTTTCTCGGTTACATCACCGCAACCTATAAACCCCCAATATACCATATTATTTGATGATTAAATAATCAAGTCCATAGAATCGTCCTGCTTGCATTCAATGTGGCAACGAGTTATTGATATTATCAATCAATTCATTTTTAGTCATATCCCAAAAGTAAAATAAATTTTGATAAATACAAAGCATTAAGAGCGGCGCATCGTAATGTTTCATAGACGGACTCTCTTACCAAAGAGGTCACGACAGGTACCCCATGTAGTTTTTCATCAGCTCGTCCTGATAAAATATCTACTTTTTTTGTAGATAATGATAATAGTAGTAACTTTGCTAGAGTTTGACAAACGGATATGGAAATAGAGTTTGACAAAAAATATTTGCGGGAATTATACGAAACAGGTGTGACAACCGACAAAAAACACCGTTTCCAGCCGGATATTGTAAAGAGGTATCAAGCACGTGTAAGAACGCTTGAAACGGTTTCCAAAACAGAAGATTTATATACTTTCCGTTCGTTACGCTATGAAAAGTTAAAAGGCGATAAGGCAGGTATAGAAGCTATTCGTGTGAATAACCAATACCGCATCGAGTTTAAAACTAAACAGGTGGCTTCCGAAATGGTTATAACGATATGCAATATTTTAGAATTGTCGAATCATTACAAATAAAATAACTATGGGTAAATATATTTGTGCCCGGCCTATTCACCCGGGTGAAATCCTGAAAGAAGAGATAGAATACCGCGGCATACCGCAGGTTAAACTTGCAGCAAAAATGGGAATGGGTTATAAAGAACTAAACCACATACTTAACGAACGTCGTCCATTAACTCCCGCCACGGCAATGTTATTTGAAGCCGCCCTTGGGGTACCTGCAGATATGTTGATCGGTATGCAAACCGATTATAACATGCGCTTACTTAAGCAGGATAAATCCTTTACCGATCGCCTGGCACAAATACGTCAGATGACAGCCATACTCTAAATCACCAGATTCCCCTCTTCACGCTTCGTTCCACTGGCCACTAAGGTGGCCGTCTCCATTAAAAGTTGGTTTAATTTCTTTTATTACCCGTGTTTTTTGTAATTTTGCACTCTCGAATTGTCTTATGGTGTAATGGTAGCACAACAGATTCTGGTCCTGTTTGTCCAAGTTCGAGTCTTGGTAAGACAACAAAAACGGCAATGAGGTCTGCCATGAACCGCCTGAGGGGCTGATGACTTCTACTGAAATAAATATAATCGTTTATTATGGTAAAGTCAATTCTTATTGTCGGTTTAGGCGGGTTTATCGGAACCGCTTCTCGTTATCTCATCTCGCGGCATTTTCAGCTGCATTACGACTCCTCGTTCCCTTGGGACACGTTCCTTATTAATATCGCGGGCAGCCTGCTCATCGGCCTGTTTTTCGGCATTGCCGAGAAAGGGAACCTCCTGTCTCACGAGTGGAGAATCTTCCTGACCGTTGGCCTGTGCGGCGGCTTCACCACCTTTTCGTCGCTTTCTCACGAAGCTTTTATCCTCTTGCAAAACAACGAGTTTTGGCGCTTTGCCATTTACTCGGGGTTGAGTTTTATTTTGGGGTTGTTCGCGGTTTTCTTGGGCAGGTATATCATCGAAATTCTTTAATCAGGCCTACACGTGAAACCGATTTCGAAATCGTTCCACGGGATAGGCCAGAGCGATATAGGATAAAAGAAAAACGCCCGGGAAAAGCAAAACAGCATGAAAAAACCACTCCTATAAGAAATCAGAACGGGTAACCGATGGCGAAGTGGAACGCGAAGTCCCGCCGGAAATCGGGCTTGAAAATGGTCCACCGGGAACCTTGTGGCAGACCGGGATTGTGTGCTTTCATCCCCCCATCCACCCGGATAAGCAGGAAGTTAAGGTCGAACCGTATCCCCGCCCCGTACGACACGGCCAGCTCCTTATAAAACTTGCTCCATTCGAACAGCCCGCCGGGTTGCTCCTCGTAGTCTTTGATGGTCCATATGTTGCCCGCGTCCACGAAGCCCGCCAGCTCGATCAGCCGGGTCATCTTTCTGCGATACTCCACGCTGAAGTCAAGTTTCACGTCG
>JBBACU010000021.1:0-12793 GCA_041656815.1 Proteiniphilum sp. | reverse complement strand
TGACAAGTTCATCGGGTTCTCCAAGAACAGCGTTCATCCCGTGACGGGCGAACAAATTAGCCGATTGTTCACGGGCGATAAGCAGGAGATTAACGGGGAAACATTCGGGTGGCATCCCGAGAACGGACAGGACGCGTATATTCAGCGACGGATGGGGGCCATCTTTGCCGATACCATGCGGAGGATTTTCCCGGTCGCTCGTGATGCAACCGGCAAACCGCGGTTCCATCCCGTTGCAAATTAAAAGATAAAAATTATTAACGGTATTGCAATGCGAATAAAAGAGATCATTCAAACCATCGAACAACTCGCTCCCATTCCACTGCAAGAGGAGTACGACAATAGCGGCGTGCAAGTGGGCGATATAAACAGGGAGGTCACGGGCGCGTTGCTGGCCATCGACGTGACCGAGAACGTGATCGAGGAAGCGCTTTCCCTGGGATGTAACCTCATCGTGTCTCACCATCCGCTCGCGTTTCGCGCGTTTAAATCGCTCACCGGTAAGAACTACGTGGAGCGGTGCATGATGCAAGCCATCAAGCACGATATCGCCATTTACGCGGCGCATACCAACCTTGATAACGCGTGGAACGGGGTCAACTTCAAGCTGGCGGAGATGCTGGAACTACAGAACGTGAAGATTCTTCAGCCGAAGGGAGGGACCCTGCTCAAGTTTGTTACCACTGCCCCCGTGCAGCATGCCGAGAGCGTCCGTAACGCCCTGTTCAACGCGGGGGCCGGGCATATCGGAAATTATGACAGCTGCAGCTATAACCTCACGGGAGAGGGGACGTTTCGCGCCAAAGAGGGAGCCAACCCGCACGTGGGCGAAGTGGACGCCCTCCATTATGAAGAGGAGGTTCGGATAGAGACCGTTATCCCGGTCATGAAGAAGGAAGAGGTGTTGCGGGCACTCTTGGCCGTACACCCGTACGAGGAGCCGGTGTTCGACCTGTATCCTATCGCGAACGAGTGGCCCCGGAGCGGGAGCGGTATCGCGGGCGTGTTGCCCGAGCCGATGCCGGAGCAAGAGTTTCTTTACCTTCTCAAGGATTTGTTTAACCTGCCCACCATCCAGCATTCCAGGATCCGGGGAAGAGAAATCCGCGACGTGGCACTCTGCGGGGGGAGCGGAGCGTTCTTGATCCCGAAGGCCATAGGCTACGGTGCCGACGCGTTCGTGACGGGTGAAGCCAAGTACAACGACTTTCTCGACGTGGAAGACCGGTTATTGCTCGCGGTAGTAGGGCATTACGAATCAGAAATTTGCACGAAAGAGATCTTTTTCGATATTATTTCGAGAAAATTTCCTACCTTTGCCCTGCATAAATCGGCGTTCGACTCGAACCCGGTAAAGTACCTGTAACAAAAGCGGTCTGACTTGTTCCCGCGGTTATGGAAAATGTGGTAGTGAAACGGTTAGCAAATCGTTGCATTACTGCATTTTTTATTAATCGGCCACGGGAAGAGCAAGAAAGGTGCCCGCGTCAATAGGGTGAGAATTTTAATTTAACAAACATACAAGATTATGGCAACAAGAAAAAAAAGTGCCGAGCAAGAAGTTTCGGTAGAAGGAAAGCTGAAATCGCTTTTTAAACTCCAGTCGTATTTATCGGAAATCGACCGGATCAAGACACTGCGGGGCGAACTGCCTCTCGAGGTAGCCGACTTGGATGACGAGATCGCCGGCTTGGGCACGCGTATCAACAATTTCGAGCTCGAACTGAAAGAGTTGGACGACAACACCAAGCTTCAAAAAGGAAAGATCGAGACCAGTAAATCGAGAATCGAAAAGTATAACACGCAATTAGAAAACGTGCGTAACAGCAAGGAGTACGACCACCTCTCCAAAGAGATCGAATTCGAAACGCTGGAAATCGAGCTCTCCGAAAAGCATATTCGCGAGTACGGGCAGCAAATCATCTCCATCAAGGAGCAAATCGAAGCGGCCCAAGAGCTGCTAAAGGACAAGGGTGCCGATTTGGAACACAAGAAGAAAGAACTGGATGATATCGTTTCGGAGACCAAAGCACAAGAAGAGAAAATACGGGAAAAAGCCAAAAAGACCGAGACTACCATCGAACCTCGACTGTTGGCGGCTTTCAAGCGCATCCGCAAAAACGCGCGGAACGGCTTGGGCGTGGTTCCTATCCAGCGTGGTGCTTGCGGAGGATGCTTTAACAAGATCCCGCCCCAGAAGCAGATGGATATCAAGCTTGGGAAAAAAATTATCGTGTGCGAGTACTGCGGGCGGGTTATGATTGATCCGGAGATGGCAGGCATCCAAGAAAAATAACCGGCTAAGAAAATCAAAAGCTTAAAAAGAAAAGCGATTTGAATTAGTGATTTTTTTCTTCATTTATCGGTCAGAATTTCTTTTTTTGAAGGGAAAAGATGTATCTTTGCGTGAAATAGGATTTCTCCCTGTTTTCACAGCTTATTCAATCCTTTAAGTCATTGTTTATTAATCGAGAAATTTACAGGCAAGGTTATTTATAAAAGAGTATATGGCTAATCGAATTAAAATTAAGAAAGGCTTACAAATCCCGTTGCTTGGCGAATCGGACCAGACCCGGCGGGGTGCGGTAACGAGCAAATTTGTGAGGATTTGCCCGGAGGATTACCCCGGCGTGGCTCCCAAATTAGCCGTCAGGGTGGACGACACAGTGAAAGCCGGTTCTCCTTTGTTTTACGAGAAGAACCATCCCGAGATGGTGTTCGTTTCACCCGTGAGCGGGGTGGTGACCCGCGTAGAAAGAGGCGAGAAACGACGTATTCTCTATATCGAAGTCAAGGCCGATAACACGAACGAGTACGTCGACTTTGGTAAAAAGACCGTGGCTTCACTCTCCCCGGACGAGGTGAAAAAAACCATCCTCGACGCCGGAGCGTGGTTCACTATCCGGCAGCGCCCGTATGATATTGTGGCGTTACCCGATAAACAACCCCGCGATATCTTCGTAACCGGTTTCGACTCGTCCCCCTTGGCTCCTTCCTACGATTACATCTTGGAAGGGCAAGAGGCCGACTTCCAGACTGGCCTTGATGCCTTGGCAAAGCTTACCACCGGTAAGGTGTATCTTTCCGTTCATACCAAAACAACCAGCCCGGCATTGCGCCAGGCGAAAAACGTGGTGATTAATGAATTCGACGGGCCGCATCCCGCTGGCAACGCGAGCGTGCAAATCAACCACATCAAGCCGGTGAACCGGGGAGAGGTGGTGTGGGCGCTCAATGCCCTGAACGTGGCCCTTATCGGGCGCGTGTTCAACAAAGGGGTGGCCGACCTGACACGAACCGTGGTCCTCGCCGGATCGGAAGTGAAACAGAAAGGATACTACACGATGTTGATCGGTACCCAGCTCTCGTCGCTCTTCGACCAAAACGTGACCGAAGGAATATCGCTACGCTACATCAGCGGCAACCCCCTCACCGGGAGGAAGATCGAAAAAGATGGCGTGCTCCGGGCCTACGACGCGCAAGTGACGGTTATCCCCGAAGGGGACGAGGTACACGAGGCGTTCGGGTGGGCTTCTTTTTCGCCCGAAAGGTACAGTGCCGGAAGCACCTACCTGAACCTGAAGAAAAAATACCGCCTCGACGCCAGGGTGCTGGGAGGGCCGCGGGCCATCATCGTCTCCAACGAGTACGACAAGGTGTTCCCGATGGATATCTACCCCGAGCAACTGATCAAGTCGACGCTCGCCTTCAACATCGACAGGATGGAACAACTGGGTATCTATGAAGTGGCTCCCGAGGACTTCGCGCTATGCGAGTTCGTGGATACCTCGAAGCTGGAATTGCAATTGATTATCCGTAGAGGACTCGACCTGCTCCGCAAGGAGATGGAATAAGCGAGGCTGCCGCCTTTACAAAGAGTAATAACATATAAATAATAGAACTTTGAAAGCGTTAAGAAATTACCTGGATAAGATAAAACCGAATTTTGAAAAAGGTGGGAAGCTCCACTGGCTCTACTCCACGTACGACGCGTTTGAGACGTTTCTCTTCGTACCCAATACCACCTCAAAATCGGGCGTGCATATTCACGACGCGCGCGACTCCAAACGAACGATGATCATCGTGGTTATCGCGCTCCTGCCGGCGTTGCTGGTGGGAATGTATAACGTGGGGTTGCAGCACTACCTGTCTATCGGGCAGGCCGGCGTGGCAAGCCTTCTTGACATGTTCCTCTTTGGCCTCTTGGCCATGCTCCCCCAGCTCGTGGTCTCTTACGCGGTGGGACTGGGCATCGAGTTTGCCTTCGCGCAAGCCCGAAAAGAGGAAGTGGCGGAAGGATTCCTCGTGTCGGGGATATTGATCCCCATGATTCTCCCGGTGGATACTCCCTTGTGGATGATCGCGGTGGCCACGGCCTTCTCCGTGATCTTCGCGAAAGAAGTGTTCGGGGGAACCGGTTACAACGTGTTTAACGTGGCGTTGATCACGCGGGCCTTCCTGTTTTTCTCGTACCCCTCCAAGATGTCGGGCGACCAAGTATGGGTGCGCACCTCCGATACTTTCGGGTTGGGCGGGGGAAACGTGATTGATGGATACTCCGGGGCTACTCCCCTTGGACAAATAGCCACCACCGAGGCATCCAGCTTCGGCGAGTTTGCGTTCCATGGCGTCACCGGGCAATCCCTTTCCCTCAGCGATATGTTTTTCGGCTTTATCCCCGGATCGATGGGCGAGGTTTCTACTTTTGCCATACTTTTGGGCGCGATCATGCTGATCATGACCGGCGTGGGCAGTTGGAAGACCATGCTTTCTGTCTTTCTCGGGGGAGCGGTAGCCGTGCTTATCGTTAACCTTTTCGCGCAGAACGCCCTGATGGGCATGCCGGTGCATTACCACTTCCTATTGGGAGGATTTGCTTTTGGGGCCGTGTTTATGGCTACCGACCCGGTGACCGCTGCCAGAACGGAGAAGGGGAAATGGATCTACGGCTTCTTTATCGGCTTGCTCGCGGTAGCTATCCGCGTGTTTAACCCCGGCTATCCCGAAGGAATGATGCTTGCTATCCTGTTTATGAACGCGTTCGCGCCGCTCATCGATTTCTACGTGGTAGAAGCCAATATCAAACGCCGACTGAAGCGTGTGGCCGCGGTAAAAACAGCTAACGATCAATAAATGAGAAGAATTATGAACAGAGAAAGTAGTGCATACACCATAATATACTCGGTAGTGATGGTGGTCATCGTGGCCTTAGGTTTGGCTTTCACGCACCAAGTGCTTATCGACAGACAAACCGCTAACGAGAATATTGACAAAATGCAGCAGATATTGCGGTCGTTGAATATTAACGCTTCCACCAGCGAAGCGCAGGAAAGATATGCCGAATTGATACAAGATGCCTACCTGATCGACAGCGAAGGTAGGAAGGTAGAGGGGACAGAGGGCACCACGCCCGATGACCTCGCTTTCTCCACCGAGCTGGAAGATCCGGCTGCTGCGGGGATACCGGTGTATGAAGCGGAAGTAGACGGTTCCGTCAAGTACGTGATCCCGATGAGCGGGACCGGGCTATGGGGAAGCATCTGGGGATACTTGGCTGTCGAGTCGGATGGAAGCGCTATTTACGGGGCCGAGTTCGACCACGCGGGCGAGACGCCCGGACTGGGCGCCGAGATTGCTGACACACCCTTCAAGAGCCGGTTTCAAGGCAAAGAACTCTTCCGGGATGGACAGTTTCGCTCCATCGCGGTGGTTAAACCGGGCAGGTCGGTGGCCAACCGCGACTACGTGGACGGTATTTCCGGGGGCACCATTACCAGCCAGGGAGTGGATAACATGTTGTTGCAGAGCGTGGGAAAGTATCGGAATTTTTTAGAGAACCTGAATGCTGCCAACCGGTGACAGCTGATTTAAAATAGTAAGAAGATGGCTTTATTATCAAGTAAGACCAAGGCGGTGCTGTTAGGACCGCTTAATAAAAATAACCCGGTGATCGTGCAAGTGCTGGGTATCTGTTCGGCACTGGCGGTGACCTCAAAGCTTGAACCCTCGCTGGTGATGGCTATCGCGGTGGTTCTGGTGACCGCGTTTGCTAACGTGATTATATCGCTTTTACGGAAAAGCATTCCCAACCGCATCCGTATCATCGTGCAACTGGTGGTGGTGGCGGCATTGGTTACCATCGTCAGCGAAGTTTTAAAGGCTTTCGCGTACGATGTGAACAAACAGCTTTCGGTGTTCGTGGGGCTTATCGTGACTAACTGTATCCTGATGGGACGCCTCGAGGCTTTCGCCTTGGGAAATGGACCTTGGCCTTCCTTCCTCGACGGGATCGGCAATGGGTTAGGGTATGGATGGATTCTGGTTGTAGTTGGCTTTTTCCGTGAACTGCTGGGCTCCGGAACGTTGATGGATATTCAAGTGGTTCCCGAGGCATTCTACAACGCGGGATATGAGAATAACGGGCTCATGATGCTCGCCCCCATGGCTATCCTGCTGGTGGCATGCATCATTTGGGTACATCGATCGCGCAATAAAGAATTACAAGAAGAAACCAATTAAAATTAAAATAGAACAGATATATGGAAGCAATTAGTCTGATTGTCCGATCGATATTTGTCGATAACATGATTTTCGCGTACTTCTTGGGAATGTGCTCCTTCCTGGCAGTGTCGAAAAACGTGAAGACAGCACTGGGATTAGGTATAGCCGTTACTTTTGTATTGGTAATTACCCTTCCGCTAAACTACCTGCTTGAGAATTACGTGTTGAAGGCGGGCGCGCTTGCCTGGTTGGGCGATGAGTACACGACCATGGACCTGAGTGTCTTCAGCCTGCTTATCTTTATTGCCGTCATTGCTTCGTTTGTCCAGTTGGTAGAGATGATCATCGAGCGGTTTAGCCCTTCACTTTATGCTTCGCTGGGAATTTTCCTTCCCCTCATCGCGGTGAACTGCGCCATCCTGGGTGGGTCGCTGTTCATGCAGCAACGTGAGTTCGCGAACGTGGGATTGGCCACGGCGTACGGCTTTGGCTCGGGAATCGGGTGGCTACTGGCTATCGTGGGGATGGCCGCCATTCGTGAGAAGCTGGAGTATTCCAACGTTCCCAAACCCTTGAAAGGGCTGGGCATCACCTTTATCATCACCGCGCTGATGGCCATCGGTTTCATGAGTTTTGCCGGAATCGACATTTAATCAAAGCAGACAAAAACAAATTAGCTATTAAAATATGAGTGTATTATTGAACGCGGGCGGATTAACAATTCTGACAAGTGTCATCGTGTTCCTGGTAATCATCTTGATTCTTGTCGTGATCATCCTTGTCGCCAAGGCCAAGCTGATGCCGTCGGGCAACGTGAAAGTCACCATCAATAAGGAAAAAGAGCTAAGTGTACCCATGGGGGGCACGCTGCTTAACACGTTGCAAGCAAATGAGATTTTTCTTTCTTCGGCGTGCGGGGGCGGAGGTACTTGTGGAGAGTGCCGTTGCCGTGTTACCGAAGGGGGAGGGGAAATCCTTCCAACCGAAAAAGGGCATTTCACCCGGAAAGAGCAGCTAAATGATTGGCGATTGAGCTGCCAAGTAAAAGTGAAAGACAACATGTCTATCGTTATCCCCGAATCGGTATTCGGTATCAAGGAGTGGGAGTGCGAAGTGGTGTCTAACCGCAACGTGGCGTCGTTCATTAAAGAGTTCGTGGTGAAGCTCCCCGAGGGAGAAAAACTCAACTTCGAGCCGGGAGCCTATTGCCAGATTCGCGTTCCCAAGTTTAACGCCATCAAGTTCTCCGATTTCGATATCGACGAGAAGTACAAACCGGAATGGGACAAGTTCAAGATGTGGGACCTGGTGTGCAAGAACGACGAAGACACCGTGCGGGCGTACTCCATGGCTAACTTCCCCGCGGAGGGAAATATTATCACGCTCAACGTGCGGGTAGCAACGCCGCCGTTCGATAAGGCTAAAGGAACGTGGATGAACGTGAATCCCGGGATTGTCTCTTCGTATATCTTCAACCTGAAGCCGGGCGATAAGGTGATGATGTCCGGACCGTTCGGGGAATTCCACCCAATTCTCGATAGCGAGCGAGAGATGCTCTGGATCGGGGGGGGGGCCGGTATGGCGCCGCTGCGTTCGCAAATCATGCACCTCACCGAGACGTTGAAGATCACCGACCGGAAGATGTCCTACTTCTACGGGGCAAGGGCATTGATCGAGGCTTTCTATTTGGAAGATTTTTACCGCTTGGAGAAGGAGTTCCCCAACTTCTCGTTCCACTTGGCGCTCGACCGCCCCGATCCCAAAGCGGACGAGGCCGGGGTGAAGTACACGCCGGGATTCGTACACCAAGTGATCTACGACACCTACCTCAAAGACCACGACGCGCCCGAAGATATCGAGTACTACATGTGCGGTCCCGGTCCGATGGCCAATGCCGCCCAACGCATGCTCGACAGCTTGGGAGTGCCTCCCGAAATGATTATGTTCGACGACTTCGGGTAACACCTTGTTGCATGCGGGTTCAAACCGAACCTCACGTGTGAACCATATACACGGCATCTCCTTTAACGGGGGTGCCGTTTTTCGTTTGCCGTGCATCGCCCCGTTTGCCGTGCATCACCCCGTGTGTCGTGTCCGTCAACCCCCTCAGCGGGTGGTTGGCTTTTAGCGGGCGGGGTGTCGAGGCCGGCCTATTCGTGGACGCGATCGACCGCTAACGAAATATCGTCCTCCACCTCCAGCATCGCGTTGATAAGGATAACCCGCTCATATTCCCCGAGGGAGTCGCGGTGTATATCCTTTGGTTGGATAATACCCCTTTGCAAAAGTTTTCGACGTTTCGTGCCGTTCAGCAGGGGGCGGGCCGGGGTGAATAGTTTGCCCTCTTGAGTAAGCACCACGTTGCTGTACGAAGTATCCGTGATGAACCCGTCGCGGGTAATGAGGATCTCGTCGCATTCTCCTTTTTGTTGGAGAAGGGCCTCGAGCGCCTGACGGTCGGCATATTTAAACCGGTAATCAGGGAAGGCTTCCATCAGTTTTAATGATTTTACTCTCTTGGGTTGATAGCGTTCAAACGTGATCTCCTCTATTGTTTCGTGGTATAGAACACGGCATTTCACTTTTCCTTCACGAAGATCAGGGGGCAACAACCGTCCCAATTCCCGGACAAATCTCCCCGGAGCCGTAAAACCAAAGTGGGTGGCTGTTTGCAGTACGCGCTCTTCGTGTGCAAGCGCGTTGCCTATTATGCCGTCTAGTATGCAAATGGTTTCTAGAAACATCTTCTACATGATTTAATTGGTTGTATCCCGGTAAGCCAGCTGTAGGGGGGGCAACGGTTGGGATACTTTTCTCGTTTCATGTGCCAGTAAGTATCCGGTGATCACGGGGAGAGCCGGAGCACGGTACTTATAAAGCAGGGAAGGGGAGGTACACCTTTTGTATGGCTTCCTCGTACTCCTTCCGGCAGGTGCTGCGCGCGGTGATGCCGCCGCCACTTCTGAAAAAGAGTCCCGGGCCGTCTTGCTCGATGAACCGGATCAACACGAACGACTCCAGCCGTTGCCCGTCGAAATAACCCGCTACCCCGGTATAGAAACCACGGGGAATTTGTTCGGCTTCCCGTATGATCCGTAGCGTGGCCTCCTTGGGGGCTCCCGATACCGAACCGGCCGGCAGCAACTCGAAAAAGAGCGTGCCCAATTGATCGCGCCACGCTTCCGGCAGGGAACCCGTTATCTCGGAACTGACCTGTAATAAAGGATCCTTGTGAGTTTGTAACTCTTCCAGGTACCGGAAACGCTTCACTTGCACGTCGGTCGCCACACGGCTCAAGTCGTTACGCAGCAAGTCCACGATCGTGTTGTGCTCTGCCGCCTCTTTCTCGTCGGCCAGTATAGTTTCCCGTGCATGGGGCAGCCGCGCGTTGATGGTTCCTTTCATGGGGTAGGTGTGAATGACCCCCTTGTCAAGCCGCACGAAACACTCCGGTGAGAAGCAAACCCACTCCCCCGGCAAGTAAAGCTTGTACGGCGCGCTGCTGTGGTGAAATATCTCCTCAAGCGATAAGTTGCTACGCAGCGGAGTGCGAATGGTGAGGTTGATCAAGTAGGAGTCCCCCCTCCTGAGTCCGTTCATCACCGTCCGAAACCGTTTTTTGTAGGCAGAGTACCCTTCCGGCAACGGCTCGAACACATAAGTAGTCGGGGCAGGCCAAACTTGCCGGAGTAGGGGGGCGGGTTGATGACGGGAGGAAGTAGTGGGCAGGGAAAGTGCGACGTGCTCCTGCTGTTTAGGAACGGGCACGTTGGAAGCACCCCCGATATCAAATAGCACCTCATGTTGAGAAAACGGATCGGGAATGAAAAAACCTTCCGTTTCTTCAAAATCGATCCCGAAGAGAAACGGTTTCCTTTGCCGTCCCGCTTCATTCATACCCTGTAGTACCTTGTCGCTGCTTGAAAACATGCTGCAAATATAAACAAATTCCCTATTGGTGGAGGTGATCAGGCGCGATACTGTTTCGTTGGCCGCGGTAAAACCGTGAAACATTTTTATCGATGAGAGCAGCTGCGTCAAGAAACGGATTCTTGTAAAGACATGAATACGCGTGAAAATGGGAAAAATCGCTCTTTTTCTTTCAAATCGAAGTAAATGGGCGCTGATAATTGTCAAATTCGAGTTTTTTTAAAGAAAATGAAGGAAATATTTTGCAGATACAAAATTTCGTGCTTACTTTGCAACCGTTCCGTTAAACATTAGGTTATAAAATATGTACCACAGTGTCGATATTCTAGTCATTTCTATTCTACTTCTGGATAAATTCGGAGGGTGAGATTGGAATATCGTTACGTGCACAAACGAAAAATAAAGGATAACCTTTCTCACCCGGTGGGAAAGGTTATCTGTTTTTAATATAGGACAGTAAAAAAATAGGGTTACAACATGGAGCGTATTTATGTATTTGATACAACGTTGCGGGATGGGGAGCAGGTGCCCGGTTGCCAGCTGAACACGATCGAGAAAATCCAGATCGCGCAGGCTCTCGAGTTGCTGGGGGTAGACGTGATCGAGGCCGGGTTTCCCGTATCGAGCCCGGGCGACTTCCAGTCGGTAGTGGAAATTTCAAAGGCGGTCACTTGGCCTACCATCTGCGCGCTAACGAGGGCAGTGGAGAAAGACATCGAAGTAGCGGCCGAGTCACTTAAATATGCCAAGCGCAAGCGCATTCATACCGGGATTGGCACCTCCGATTTCCATATCAAGCATAAGTTTAACACTAACCGCGAAGAGATTATAACGCGCGCGGTGAAAGCGGTGAAATACGCCCGCCGCTTCGTGGACGACGTGGAGTTTTATGCCGAAGATGCCGGCCGTACCGATAACGAGTACCTGGCACGCGTGGTACAGGCGGTGATTGATGCCGGAGCCACGGTGGTGAATATTCCGGATACTACCGGGTATTGCTTCCCCGACGAGTACGGGGCAAAGATCAAGTACCTGGTGGATAACGTGGATCTGAAAAACGCGATCCTCTCCACCCATTGCCACCAAGACTTGGGCATGGCCACCGCGAACACCATCTCCGGCGTGCTTAACGGCGCGCGGCAGGTAGAGGTGACCCTTAACGGCATCGGCGAACGGGCCGGAAATACTTCGCTCGAAGAGGTGGTCATGGCGTTCAAAAGCCACAAAGACCGCGGGTTCGACACCAATATCAATACACAGCATATCTACTCCACCAGCCGAATGGTATCGAGCCTCATGAACATGCCGGTACAACCCAACAAGGCCATCGTGGGAAGAAATGCCTTCGCGCACTCTTCAGGGATTCACCAAGACGGGGTGCTCAAGAACGTGGCGACCTACGAGATCATCGACCCCAAGGACGTGGGGATCGACGACAACGCGATCGTGCTTACCGCCCGCAGCGGGCGCGCCGCGCTGAAGAATCGCTTGTCCTTGCTGGGCGTTAAACTAAACGACGATGAGCTGGATAAGGTGTACCAGAACTTCCTGGAACTGGCGGATAAGAAGAAAAATATCACCGACGACGATATCCTGATCTTGGTGGGCAAAGAGGCACGCATGACGCGAATCAAGGTAGAATACCTCCAGGTGGTATGCGGCATCGGGGTGCGAGACGTGGCCAGCATCGGGCTCAACATCGCGGGCGAGCAGTTCGAAGCCACGGCCACCGGCAACGGGCCGGTGGACGCGGCCATCCGGGCGGTAAAGAATATCATCAAGCGAAAAATAAAGATCAAGGAGTTCCTGATCCAAGCCATCGACCATGGCAGCGACGACGTGGGAAAGGTGCATATGCAGGTAGAACACAACAACATGCACTACTACGGGTTCTCGGCCAATACCGATATTGTCGCGGCATCGGTGGAGGCGTTTATTGACGCGGTAAACAAGTTCGCTGAGTAACGAATGTGCTAATGACTAATAAGACTAATAAGACTAATGTGATAATTTTTCACTTTTAATTTTTAATTAAGAAAAATGAAAACCCTTTTCGATAAAATATGGGACGCGCACGTGGTCACCACCGTGAAGGATGGTCCCACCCAGTTGTACATAGACCGGCACCTTTGCCACGAGGTAACCAGTCCCCAGGCCTTCTCGGGCCTTCGGGCAAGAGGCTTGGAAGTGTTCCGCCCCGAGCGGACTACCCTTACCGCCGACCACAATATTCCCACCATGGGGCAAGATAGCCCCATCCGCGATGCCATCTCCCGTTTCCAGGTAGACACGCTCGCGAAGAACGCGCGGGAATTTGGCCTTACCTATTACGGGTTGAATAATCCCAAGAACGGTATCGTTC
>JBBACU010000020.1:0-13084 GCA_041656815.1 Proteiniphilum sp. | reverse complement strand
TAGTGTGCCAGGTGATGTGCTTACGGAGGATGTGGTGCCTGCACCGGTGGGTCCTTATGGTGAGTCGAAGATTAGGGCGGAGGAGTATATTCTTAAAAAGTTATCGGCTTTACCATGTGATAGTGATAAGAGGGTTTTTATATTGAGGCCTTGCATGATTCATGGTCCGGGTAATAAGGGTAACCTCAACTTACTGTATAATGTGGTGAGCAAGGGTATTCCGTGGCCACTGGGGGCGTATGAGAATTTGCGTTCGTTTTGCTCTATTGATAATATTAGCTTTGTAGTGGAGCAGTTGATTATTAAGAAGGGTATTGAGAGTGGTATTTATCATGTGGCCGATGATGAGCCTATTTCTACCAACGAACTGATCGGCTTGATTAGCGAGTCGGTGGGAAAGAAGGCTCGCATCTGGAAGCTGCCCAAGGGAATGGTGAATACCATGGCCGGCGTGGGAGACACGCTGCACCTGCCCCTAAACCGGCAGCGGCTGCAAAAGCTGACGGAGAACTACGTGGTGAGCAACGAAAAGATTAAACAAGCCCTGGGCATCGCCAACATGCCGGTCTCGGCACGAGAGGGGATGCGGAAGACACTGGAGAGCTTCAAGTAATCGTGGTTTCTTCGGCATTCTTCGTTACCGGCACGCACCGGGTCATACTTTATCCACCGGAAAACATCTTTATCTGCTTATCAGAAGGAAAGGAAGCAGCAACTCATAAGGAAGGAGTACTATATAGTCGGCCCTTAAGAAGAACTCAATCGTCTATATTACTGTAAATTACAGTTCATTTCTGTTGGTTATATCTTCAAATTTTAGATATAAATCTTGCAGAAAATTATGCTGGCAAAACAACAAGATCGATCACAACGCTCATTGTTCTTCTCACTGGAAAGTACATTGAACCATATGCACCCGCTATTCATTTTGGCCAATAAAATAGACTGGGAGATGTTTGAAAGAGAGTTCTCACCCTTGTATTGTCCCGATAACGGACGTCCAGCGAAGCCCATTCGCTTGATGGTGGGGCTATTGATACTGAAACATATTCGTTATCTCTCTGATGAAAGCGTGGTGGAACAATGGAGTGAAAACAATTACTACCAGTATTTATCGCGGGGAACAGGAGTTTGAGCCTCGTATACCCTGTGAAGCGTCGGAGTTGGTTCATTTTCGTCATCGCATCGGGAAAGAGGGCGTCGAGTTGATCTTCAGAGAGAGCATCCGCGTCAATGGTAAAGGCTCGAATGACAAGGACATTTACATCGACACCACTGTCCAGGAGTAGAACGTCACTTACTACAAGGGAATTACAGGGGATGAGATCAACGTGATGCTCACGGCCGCTGGATTCAACTTCAAAAGGATGATAAACAAGTGGAAATTATCTTTTTGGCTCTTTTTGGAAAAGATATTTTTGTTCCTGAACAGGCGACTTGACCAAATCAGGGGCAGTATAATTTTACAAACCAAAGAAAATTGGGCTTTTTAAGGCTCGACTAAATAATTGAAATCCAGGGGAAATCATAGTATTTAAAGATTTATTCAACAATATGTATAATTCAGATTAAATTAATTAACTTTGTGATTCAGCTCATTAGACAACTATGAACATAGAATTCAACACACATAATGGAGAAACCATAGTTCTGAATATTCAGAAAGAAGAAAGTACTCCTAATGAATATAATTTAATAGATAGTGATAATACCGTTTGGATGCAACTATTATTATCAGATCGATCATTAGTTATTAAATCCAAATCTGATTTGATAATAGATGACAAAGGTGCCATTGACTCCAAACTCGATGCGTTATGGAACGAGATTGTGGAAGTCGAAAAGTCTGGTACCGATGGATTTAGTGAGAATAGTGATATAGAATTGAACCCTTATGATCCTGATAAAATAAAAGTTCGGACGGATAAAATACCTATCACTCTATTAAGTACAATGATTGACAATGGAGATATTGATTTAAATCCTGATTTTCAGAGAAATCTGGTTTGGAATAATTTTCAAAAATCGAGGTTGATAGAGTCTATCTTACTGAGAATTCCATTGCCAATGTTCTACTTTGCAGAAGATTTTGAAGGTAAGTTATCTGTCGTGGATGGATTACAGCGAATTTCCACTATTAAAGAGTTTATGGATAATAAACTACTTTTAAGGGATCTACAATATTTAAATGAATCTTGTAATGGTCGATATTTTAAAGACGAAGGAAAAAAGAAAGGATTAGATACTAAATACTCAAGATGGTTCAACTTGACGACAATATCTGCCAATATCATTGATCCCACTTCGCCTTATAAAGTTAAGTATGATATTTTTAGAAGAATCAATACCGGTGGCAGGCCTTTAAATAATCAGGAAATAAGAAACTGTCTTACAGGGCAAGGGCTCCGGGATATCCTAAAAGAAATGGTGTCTCTAGAAGAATTTAGATCAGCGACAGACAATAGTATAAAGAGCACACGTATGGATGATCAGGAAATAGTCCTTAGATTTTTGGTTTTTTATAAAATGTATGAAAAAAATGGTAATATAGATTCATACAATGGATATATGGATGCTACGTTGGATGAATTTACTGAGAATAATATAAAAACAGCAAAGCAGGAATTAAAGGAGTACGTGACACTTTTTTCAAATGCAATGCAGAATGCTGAATATCTTATCGGGAGAAGACATGCTTTTCGTAAAATACTTCTTAAAGATATTCAACCTGACTCATATAAGCAGTTAATAAATAAAGCTCTGTTTGTTTGTGCATCTATTTTACTTACTCAATACAACATCGAACGTGTTCGAGAACTTAATGAAGAGCAATCTCTGATGCAACCTATCGCAGAAAAAATAGAAAATGACAATGAACTTTGGTCTTATTTGTCTTTTGGTACAAATGGACGAGCAAACCTGACATATACTTTTAGAGTATTGAACGAGTTATTCAAACAAAAGATTAAATATTAGAATATGCTACATTTAAATATTGAAAACTTTAAATGCTTTTACAATGTAACTATACCTATTAATTGTTTGACTGTTTTTGCCGGGGGAAATGGTAATGGGAAAAGTACTGCAATCCAATCGATTTTACTACTTCGACGAACGATTGAACATTGTTCCAAATGGAACGATGAGCATTATCAATGTGAAAAAATTAATAATCTTAATATTGAACTGAATGGAGTATATTGTTTAGGTTTAGGTAATAGTGAGAATATCTTACCTGTTAACTATGTAGAGTCTAAAATCGAACTGGGACTAAAAGGAAACGATAATTTTTTTAGAATAAGATATAATACGAATGATGGCAATGAGTTGTATATAACCCCTGATGAAATATTGGATAGAAGCCTTGATTTCCCTGAGAACCCCCTTCTTTTTCAAGAGTTCTACTATCTGAATGCAGAAAGGATAGGTCCCAGAATAGCTCAAAATATGAAATTCTATGATTATGCTAATGTTGGATTTCAAGGCGAATTTACAGCTCAGATAATTTCGGATATAGATTCTGATTATACTTTTAAGATTGATGAAAATCGGATTCTTCATGATACAAAATATCTCAAAGGAAGTAGATTCCAACATCATATTAATGCTTGGCTCTCCTACATTATAGATGGTGTTACTATAATACCTCACAGGGATGATAATACACATACCTCAAGAATTGAGATAGAAAACTCTTTTTCAAAAGGGAAACCTACATTTCCGACCAATACTGGTTTTGGAATTAGCTATTCCTTACCGATTATAGTTTCTTGTTTAATAGCCAAAAAAAATAGAATTCTGATTATTGAGAATCCAGAAGCTCATCTGCATCCTTCCGCCCAGTCTAAAATGGGATTTTTCTTAGGAGCTATGGCAAGCGCTGGGGTGAGAATTATTGTGGAAACACATAGTGATCATATTATAAATGGAATTCAGATTGCTGTAGCAAAAAAAGTAATCGGGCACAATAGGGTTACTATAAATTATTTTTATAGGGAAGAGAAAACTCCTGACGAATTCGCAGAAGATAAAGTATTAGGGATAAAACAAGAACCTACAGTAAAAGCCATTGAAATGAATGGAAAAGGAGAGTTGTCTGAATGGCCAAAAGGTTTTTTTGATCAATCACAGGTTGATTATATTGACTTAATAAATATCAGAAAAAGATTATGAGTCACTTTTTTATTCACAACATCTCGTTAATCTGTGGAAGCTATGAAAACTTTAAGATTGGTGTTGAAAAGTTGGTGGAAATTCAGCAAAAGGAAAATCATGCATTTTATAAGCATTCGTCTTGTTATGAAATAGACTACTTTTTAAATGGAGTATTTCCTAATCTTAATCTACCCCAAGAAAAAATGATTCTAGATTACTTTGAGAAACTAACTACTTGTGATACAAAAATAGAGTGTGAGGTTTCTGCAATGAAGTATTGTAATAGTGAAATGAATGGTTTTCTTGGGATCAATTTTGAAGAAATTGATATTGCCTTTCATAAAAAAATAACAAATCAAGAATGTTATGAAAATTGGATTCAATATTATCAATCTGGTTTTGAAAAAATCGTCAGTAGATTTCCTAATGTCCGATACACCAATAAATTTCAAAAAACATTTAATGAGCTAAGTAATGAGGTTCAAAACTCTATCGTAAGAAAACTCAATGATGCGATCGCTCAAAACTGTATAAATCAACCGAACGGAATTCTTGTGAAGGAAGTTTCTCTTTCGGGTAGATGTAAGGTGCTGGAAATAAGGGTTTACTCGCCTGTAGCATTGCGAGTGTATTTCAATTTTGAAAATGACATTGTTTCTTTTGCGAGCATTGAGCAAAAATCAAATCCGGATCAAAACGAGGATATTAGAAATGCAGAGAGACTATTAATGTATCTCAGGTCTAGGTGATTTTCGATGTGTTTGTAGAGTATTGATATGCAGTCGTCTTGTATGTGATAGAATAAGAAACAAAAAATGGGAACAATACTTATCACCAGAATCAACGGTTTCGTCGGTTCCAACTTCACTAATAATTGGAAAGATAGCTTCACGCTTTACGGTTTGGCAAGAATCTGAGCGAAGCGAAATCGTACTTCGATATCAACACGGGACTTACGCAACGGATCTTCGACTACTTTCTGCAATCGGATACGAAGACCTTCGTCTTCTTTAGTTCGGTGAAAGCGGCAGCTGATAGCGTACCGAGGGATGTGCTCACGGAGGAGGTGATCCCCCGCCCGATTGGCCCGTACGGGGAGTCGAAAATAAAGGCGGAGGAGTACCTGCTAAGCAAAAGGGATTCGGCCGACAGCCTCGGGAGAAGGGTGTTTATCCTGAGGCCATGCATGATCCACGGCCCGGGCAACAAAGGCTTATCTATAAATACAAGAATCAAAAAAAAGACGATTCTTGGATTGCCTATACCGCTGAACAAACATGTTTAAAGGCGGCTATTGAAGTTGCCGCTCTGTCGAGAAATAAAGTGGGAGAGTGAGTTGTTGAACCACATTGAATCGTGCAGAGTATATGGGGTTGGAGAGTTGGCCTGTTACGATGCAGCTCTTCGCATTGGCGGCAATCTAAATATTTTTCCTGAGAAGATTTACCTTCATGCAGGCACTAGAACGGGTGCACGAGAGCTTTTAAAGCAAAGGGTTAATGGGCGGTTTATTTACAAAGAAGATTTACCCGAACCATTTAGATAATTGTGCACTCAGCTGTGCTGAACTAGAGGATTTTTTGTGCATTTATAAGCATGATCTTAATAAGAAGGGTACTGATAGGCAAAATTCGAGTTGCGATAGCAACAAGGGGTGGAGGTGCCTGTAAGACTGCATGTTATTTATTTAAAATCAACCATTCATCGACATGAGAATATTAATTACCGGTATAAACGGTTTCGTGGGGACGAACTTCACGAACGCGTGGAAGGGGGATCACTCGCTCTTCGGGCTGGATATTCATCAGCCGGACAAGGAGGGGGTGGAACGGACGTTCGGATGGGAGGAGATGGGAAAGATCCCCCCGGTGGACGCGATAATTCACCTGGCGGGGAAGGCGCACGACACGAACAACAGGAGCGAGGCGAAGAGCTATTTTGATATCAACACGGGGTTGACGCGACGGGTGTTCGACTTTTTCTTGCAGGGCGACGCGAAGACGTTCGTCTTCTTTAGCTCGGTGAAGGCGGCGGCGGACAGCGTGCCGGGGGAGGTGCTGACGGAGGATATTGAACCGAACCCGAGGGGGCCGTACGGGGAGTCGAAGATCAGGGCGGAGGAGTACCTGCTTAGCAAGAGGGCTTCGGCCGAGAGCCTGGGGAAGAGGGTGTTTATCCTGAGGCCGTGCATGATTCACGGGCCGGGCAACAAGGGGAACCTGAACTTGCTGTATAGCGTGGTGAGCAAGGGGATTCCATGGCCATTAGGGGTGTTCGATAACAGGCGGTCGTTCTGCTCAATCGATAACATCTCGTACGTGGTGGAGCGGCTGCTGGTGAAGGAGGACGCGAAGAGCGGGATTTACCACGTGGGGGACGACGAGCCGATTTCGACCAACGAGCTGATCGCCTTGATTAGCGAGTCGGTGGGTAAGAAGGCGCGCATCTGGAAGTTGCCGAAAGGGTGGATGAATGCCGCCGCGGGGTTGGGCGATGTGCTGCACTTGCCACTGAACCGGCAGCGGCTGCAGAAGCTGACGGAGAATTACGTGGTGAGTAACGATAAGGTGAAGCAAGCACTGGGCATCTCTTCCCTACCCGTCTCCGCTCGCGATGGCATGCGCAGGACTCTGGAGAGTTTCAGGTGAGACACCACGGATGCACTCCCGTGAAACCATTATAGAGATACTATAAGAACTATTCGTAAGAATAAAAGTTAATCAATTCATTTGTTTCGCTTGTTTCGAATATTTCGTTTATATTTGTGGTGAAAACAACAATAATCAATATGACAACAACAAATGAAATAAAGAAACCAAGTAAAGAGGAAAGAAGATTAGCCCTGAAGTCTTACTCTTCCTTAATTTCGGCTATTGATCAATTAAAGACGGACCAGGTAGAAATAGAGATTGAGGAAACGAGCGAGAAAATTAAGCTCCCGGTAAAAGCATTAAACTTTTTAAGCGAAATACTGAAAGCCATGAGCCAAGGCAAACCTATCTCCATTGTACCTTTAGCCACTGAAGTTACCACGCAAAGTGCAGCTGAGATCCTGGGCTGTTCAAGGCCTCACTTGGTGAAGTTACTGGAGGAAGGAAAGATTGAATACACGAAGGTAGGGAAGCATCGTCGTATCAAGTACGAGGATGTTATTAACTACAAGCGAAAAATGAAGGAGGAACAAAAGAAGCACCTCATTGAGATGATGCACGCGGACGAAGATTTAGGGCTTTATGATTCATAGTGTAAGATTCACGGTGGTTCAATTCGTACCGGTGCGATTTTGTTACCGTGATTGATAGTTTAACGCTAAAGGTGGAAGGACTTTTACGCTATTTCTGCGAGAAAATCGGGATCGCGACCTTTAAAACAAGACAGAAAGGCTCCCAAAAGTTGGTTATGGAAAAGCTTTTGGATGATTTGTTGGCTGACATCGCCCACCAACCCTCTTTAAGACCTGAACAGAAAACCTATTTTGATGAAGAGGACCGAATCCTGATAAAATATGTTTTAGCTGAAAAAGTGGGATTGAACCTGCGAAACGAAGTTGCTCACGGGTTGATGGATATTTTTGAATACACGTTTGAACGCATTGTGATTCTTTTCTGCATTATTATCAAGCTAAGCAAGTACAAATTTATTGAAGCGAAAGGAGGTACCGATGAAAGTAGTAGTTAATGAACCACAAGCCGAATACAAGGTTTCGGGATGGAGGACACATTACCCGGATTATTCAAATTCTATTGCCAATTATTCCATAAATGCCATCAATAACGGAATTGTAATCTTTGGCCCAATAAGCGGTCTAAAACAGATACGATTTCCTAAAAAATCAAAATGGCGCGACAGGTTGTCTAAAATCATGTCGATCCCCTTGGACCGGAATAATGAATATTTTTCTTCTGTTGACGCATCGGTGGTTTCCAACGTGAGAGATTTTTTAAACCAGATTGATGAAGATTTATTGGAATATTTAGATATGGAAGATATCCTACCTACTCCATACGGTACTATCACACTGGATTTCGAGAAAAATAACGACACGATATCTATTGAAATAGGGGAATCTAAGATTGCCTTTTTTACTGATTTCGAGAATAAAGAAAATATAAAACTGGACGGGGTTAATTATCGCAACAACATGATTCCTCCAGAATTAAGAAAAGCATTCTCCTGTTTATAAATTGAAATGAGACGTAAGATTGAACCTGAAATAAAACCAGATGAGATTTTAATACGTTGCCTGCTTCATCCATATTGGGTAAAAAAAGGGAAGATGATTCGGAATGCATTGCTGCCCCCGCATGGGCATAGTGATGTATCGCTTCTGAGACTACGATACACAAATCTCGATTTTTGCAAACGACACGCGAAATCAATCAATATCCCGGACGCGAGGTACTGGGGACTTGGAGCGATTCTATCTAAACATATCAATCTACTGAATAAGAAGAAAGAAGAGATCGGTATTACCGCCAAACTTGTTGCCACACCTCTGAACGAATCGCTCAACATCATTAACAATATAGAAGTTACACGGACACCCCGGGTTTACCCATGCATGCCGATCTGGTATACGACGAACCAATGGTAAAAGGAGAACCCGCGACCTCTCATAGACAGTATGCACGAGAGTTATTAAAGGTTGCCAAATTCAAAGAAGATATCATGCCCGATACGGATAAATGGCAGGAAGAAGAATTCAATTTTGACGCGTGATAGCCTGTGAAACTCACCTCTCAAAAATGCGCGGATTATTTCGGTGATACTCGAAATTGAGTTACATTTGTGCGTTTAGATTATCAATTTATTTCGCAATCTATCATCAAAGGAATGATCTATCTACTTATTATCGCCATACTTTTTTCCTCGGAACTGCTGTATTTCCGTATCGCGGACAGATTCAACATCATCGATAAACCGAACGAGAGGAGCTCGCATACCCGTATCACGCTTCGGGGCGGGGGGATTATTTACTGGGTGGCCGCCCTACTCTACCTGCTGTTTAATCCTTCGGAAACGGCCGGGTGGTTCCTGGCAGGGATCACCCTGATGGCGGGCGTGAGCTTCTGGGACGACGTGAAGGGGCTGGGGCAAAAGGTGCGGCTGCTATTCCACCTGCTGGCCATGACCTGCGCTTTTTACCTGGCGAACGTGTTCGGGATGTTCCCGTGGTGGGCTATCGCGATCGGGTACATCGTCTTTATAGGGATCGTGAACGCGTATAACTTCATGGATGGAATTAACGGGATCACGGGGTTGTACACGATCGCGGTATTGCTGCCGCTGATGTACGTGAACAGCCGGGTACAGACGTTTATCGACTTGGATCTGCTTGTCTTCCCGCTCCTGGCATCGGTGGTGTTCCTGTTCTTCAACTTCCGGAAGCGGGCGAAGTGCTTCGCGGGAGACGTGGGGAGCGTGAGCATCGCTTTCTGGATCGTGACGCTCTTGCTTCTGCTGATTATCCAAACGAGCGACCTGATATGGATCGGCTTCCTGCTGGTCTACGGGGTGGATGCGGTGTGCACCATCCTGCATCGAATCTACTTGGGACAAAATATCATGGAGGCACACCGGTTGCACTTTTACCAGATACTGGCTAACGAAAGAGGCATGCAGCACCGGCTGGTGTCAACTATCTACTTCGTGGTGCAACTGGCATGCTCTGCCTTAATCATCGCCTTCTACCCGACCCTCGGCTGGGGAATCTTCGCGCTACTGGCCGTAATACTGGTCGCCATCTATGGCTTTAAATTCAAACTCATGAAATAAGTGAAGGCAAAGTAAATTTCTCACGAATAGAATAATAACAATGCTGATAAACGAAGAGTTACTGGACGAAGTGACGGCGAAAGCCAAAGCGAGCGAACGCCTCCGGATGAATCACAACCTGCACGATAGACTGGAAGCAAAAGCCCAGCGCCTGCTGAACGCGTTGGAACCAGGCACCATCTTGCCCATCCACCGGCACCGCCATACCGCCGAAACGTATATTGTGCTCCGGGGAAGCATTCGCGTGTTGTTTTACAACCAAGAGAAGCAGTTGATCTCGGAGTTCCTGCTTGATCCCCGCCGGAACGAACATGGCCTCCATATCCCGGCCGGACAATGGCACACGCTGGAAGTGCTGGAATCGGGCACCGTGATCTTCGAAGTGAAAGATGGCCCCTACACCCCGCTTAGCGAAGAGGATATTATGATGATGGATTAATTACAGAGGAGAAAGGACGAGCGAGGGGATTGTCATGGCAGCCCTGCCGTGAGAGCCCACCCTCTACAATAAATTAAAAGTCGGCTTTATGGGAAACGAGCATACAATTACTTACAGCCCTCTTATCGATGGCCGTGATTTTTTTATAAAGGATAAATGGGGAGAGGAGCTGCATTTTAGAATTATGTCTTTTATGGTACCTTCCGGCCTGCTCTCTACCGCTATAGAGGTAATTGACGACCCTGAGAGGAAAGCACCCAGGGAGTACGAGGTACTATCTGCTTATGACGCGGATGTGGAAGAAGCCGAGCTTAGGTTGAAAGGAAAAATTAAAAAGGGCATCAATACACGATATCTTACCCGTGAATATGGGGGGTTATCTATCAAGAAAGATAAACTGGCGGGCAGATTCCTGGGCGATTGCTTTGAAATCGACGGGTTAAAATTGACACCGGAAGAGTTTATCCAAACCTTTAGTTCATGCGAGGGCTTTAAATTCACCATGAAATTCATGGATTCGACGGATTAGACAAGAATATTCCCAATGTTAAGCAAGAATTACGCCTCTACCCTATTCATTCAAAACAGCTAATGAAATTATTTGGTGAAAGTTCCTGAAATGGAGTTACATTTGTAAAGAACGATTGAGGAAGTAAAATTGCAAGCGCGAACCATGGCCATATATCAAAAAAATAGAAAACTGGAGTTGCTAACTGTTCGGCATGGTTACCACGGATAGCTACTGGGATAAAGAGAAGATGGAATCGGTTTTATCTATTAATCCTACTTCGCTCTTCGATAGAATGATTTTTATTGATAAGGAAGTCGACGTGATGAGGGTGGAGAGCAGAGAGGGGTTAAAAATATTTCAACTGAAGATCGCGTTGAGAGGGGTCGAGCCTCCAATATGGAGAAGGATACAGGTTCCCTCTTCCCTGCTAGTAGGCAATTTGCTTTCGAGTGGTCATCAACGCGAACGTGTGAAAAGTGATTGCCGACACCATATGAGGCATGTCAAGCCCGGGTAATATTCCTTTCGTGACGAAATATTTACACATAACATTTTAAATATGAAAACTTTATCGAACTTGAAAAGCATTCTTTACTTGTCGTTCTTACTGGCATTTACAGGAGCAATAGGTGCTTGCACGGACACGGGAAAGACGGAGGAACTGGAGGAGTTGGAGGATCTTCAACCCAAGGGTATCGTGGCTGTAACAAGAAACGTCTCACTTTCACCTGAATCGGTTGAGGCGCTGCTGTTTCGCGTGACTCCTTCAAACGCGCGATTTAATCTCGAGGTGGATAGCAAGGAAAGTGCTATTCAACTGGACGTGAGGGAATCGTCTCACGTGGATGTAGGGGCAGGCGTGACCTCACCCAAGCACTACAGGTTGAAGAGTATTGAGCCCTCTTCGGATGGAAATGGAGGGGTTACCGAAGGCCTATATACTGCCTATATAGAGGATTTGGGGACGCTTGAAGCGTACAGCGATAAAGTCGCGCTGGTGATCACGGCACAGGATGACAGGGGGGGAGAGGTGCGGTTTTCATCTGAATTGATCGAGATCGCGGCCACGGGGATCGAGTCCAAAGGGAAGCTTCCAACCATGTACTTGACCACTCCGGAGGATCCGGAAGCTCCGGAGGGGAGGAAGGAGATCAATAGCAAGGAAGTGTGGGTAGAGAATTGCGAGATCCGAATCGTGAAGGGGGACGGGAGCGAGGATCTTAACGTGTCGAAAGCATCGCTACGGGGACGGGGTAATAGTACCTGGGGGTATCCGAAGAAACCGTTCGCCATAAAACTGGATAAGAAAGAGGAGGTGCTGGACATGCCAAGGCATAAGCGCTGGGTGTTGCTGGCTAACTGGATGGATCGCACGTTGATGCGGAATAGCGTGGCTTTCGAAATCGCGCGGAAAACGAGCTTGGCGTGGACCCCGAGGGGGGAATTTGTCGAGGTGGTGCTGAATGGCAAACACTTGGGAAATTATTACCTGTGCGAGCATATTAAAGTGGATGAGAACCGGGTGAACATCGTAGAGCTGGATGAATCGGATACCGAAGAGCCGACGATCACGGGGGGGTACCTGGTGGAAATGGATACCTATTACGACGAGATTAACAAGTTTAAAACAAGTATCAGGCAGATGCCGGTAAATATCAAGGAGCCAGATGAGGATGTGCTTAATAGCACGCAGATGGCGTATATAGAGGGGTACTTTAACAGGATAGAGACGCTTCTTTATGATGATAATCCACCAGAGGGGGAGTCGTACACGGATTACTTGGATGTCGCGAGTTTTATAGACTGGTGGCTGGTACACGAGCTGACATTAAACGGGGAACCGAATCACCCGAAAAGCAGTTTCATGCATAAGGATCGAGAAGGAAAGCTTTTCGCGGGGCCGGTCTGGGACTTCGACTGGGGTACTTTCAGGCCTGGGTCGAATGACTTACTAACTAAGAACTCTATCTGGTTTGACAAACTGTTCCAAGACGCAGATTTCGTGGCTGAAGTAAAGAGTCGCTGGAATCTGTTGAAGCCTGAGTTTGAAACTGTGATCGATTATATTAATGAAGAGGCCAGCTACATCCGTGAATCGGCGGAGGTGAACAGCGAGATGTGGCCCATCACCATTCACGTGAACGGGGATGAGACGATGAGTTTCGACCAAGCGGTGAATCGCCTGCGGACAGTGTACAGGGATC
>JBBACU010000019.1:0-13293 GCA_041656815.1 Proteiniphilum sp. | reverse complement strand
ATCAAGCTTATCCTTCGAGTTGGTTCCCTTGAGCAACTCATCAAGTATGATCAACGTGTGGGGGTGCGAACGGCAATAACGGATTAACTGCCTCATTCGCTCCAGTTCTGCTTTAAAATAGGAGGTGCCGGAAGAGAGGTCGTCGGTGTTTCGCATGCTGCTAAACAGGTGAAAAAGCGAGAATACAAACTTCGAAGCACAAACATTCATCCCGTTGACCGCCAGCACGTAGTTGGCTCCCACGGTGCGTAAGAACGTGCTTTTACCCGCCATGTTGGCCCCGGTAATGATAAAAAATTGTTTTTTGCTAATCAGGATATCGTTATCTACCCGCTTCTCCTGGGGGATAAACGGGTGCCCCAACCCGGTAGCGTCAATGAGGATGTCGGGGTCGCCGGTGATTTCGGGTTGCACGAACCCGGGGAGGTTAAACAGGTAAGTTGCTTGTGATACGCGGGCTTCCATCTCGGCCAGCGTCTCGATCCAAGACTGGGTATGAGACAAGTAACTGTTTTTCCACCGGTAAAATTGCCGCAAGAGCAACAAGTCTCTCAAGAAAAATCCGTTGAGAAGGACAAGGACGTACGCGTTATGGCGCTGATCGAATTTTTTCAGCAAGATCGCCAGTTCCTTCAATGCTTCGCGGGAGTTATGCGCGCCAAACAACTCTTCTTTGAGTTCCATGTTCCGGCCGGCCTCGAATGGTTCGTCGTGCACGATCTCCAGCAGCCGGGCATGCACCCTCGTGTTTTCGTGGAGAAACCCGATGTCCGCGCCCACTTTGCTCAGCACTTTATTAAAAATCAACGGGAAGAAAAGCTGAAACATAAACAACAAGGTAGGCACCGACGCGGGCAGGTAGCCTAAATAGGCCAAGAGGGCCGATACCAGCGTGATGGTGATGGAGGTATAAATGAGAACAAGGCCTGTTTTTGAAGTGAGCAAGGTATTGTTGCTCCGGTTCGCGGTCAACGACCCGTAATCGCTGTTCTCCTCGTCGAACCCTTTGCACGCGGCCATGAACCGGTGCCTAAATGCCTCTTTTCCCGAAAGCTCCGAGAGCGACGCTTGCCTTGCCATGATCTCCTTCTCGTCCCCCGGGATAGTACTCAGTTTACCGGCCAAAATGGAGCCGGCCGCGCGCGATACCGTCCGGTTGATCATATGATAAATAGAGTTTTCCCCGAAAATATCCATATCGTACGAGTACGCGTGCTTTTTGTCGATGAACCGCTCCCCGTTATCGAAAGGGGTATAGTCGCCCCTCAAGAAAGCGATCTCGTTGGTATAGACGCGATTCAACGCGAGATGGTATTCTTGCTTTCGCAGGTAGAACTCATCCGGCTTGTAAAGTAAGAGGAATACCGCGAACGAGAAAGCGGAGGCGGTTAAACAAGAAACCCTATCCCACCCCAGCTGGTAAGCGGCTATCAAAAAGAAGACCGTGCCCAAAAAAAAGAGCACCTTGAGCCACGGGATCACCCTTAACCGCGCATTCACTTTATCCAGCCGTGCCGTGTTAGCTTCCATCTTCTTTATGTAGTAATCGCTCGTTATTTTTCCCCTCGTTGCATCCATTCAGTTATCTTGTTATTCAAGTTTCGCTCGTGGTATATTTACAGCTAAATATCTCACTAAAGTTAGACTTTCCCTCGCTATGGCATCACTCGAACAAGTTCGGTGCTACTCATTTAGCTTGACGGAAAAGTTCGATTTCCACTATTTAGTGACCTGTTACCCGATTCACTAAAGTTAGACTTTTCCTCGCCGAGGCGCATCCTGTCTTATGCAAAGGTACTATTTTTTCGAGATTCCATCCCGTCGCGTTCGGTCGCCCCTTAATTTTTGTCTTTCCCCGGTGTATAATTCGTTTTTCGATTCGTTCCCTTGCAAATGGCCCGATTTTCAACTATTTTTGCATCCGCAAACAAAGAATGGAATTGTAACGATGGCAAAAGAATTGAAGGAGCTCACGCCCCGCGCGAAAGACTACTCGCAATGGTATCTCGACTTGGTGATCAAGGCCGATCTGGCCGAAAACTCCGCCGTGCGCGGGTGCATGGTGATTAAACCGTATGGCTACGCGATCTGGGAGAAGATGCAGCGTCAACTGGACGACATGTTCAAGGAGACGGGGCACGAGAACGCGTATTTCCCGCTCTTTATCCCCAAATCGTACCTCAGCCGCGAGGCCGATCACGTGGAAGGATTCGCGAAAGAGTGTGCCGTGGTCACCCACTACCGCCTCAAGAACGATCCCGCGGGCACTGGCCTGATTGTAGACCCCGAAGCAAAACTCGAGGAAGAATTGATCGTCCGCCCCACCTCGGAGACCATCATCTGGAGCACCTACAAGAACTGGATACAATCGTACCGCGACCTTCCCATCCTCATCAACCAGTGGGCCAACGTGGTACGCTGGGAGATGCGTACCCGCCTCTTCCTCCGCACGGCCGAGTTCCTCTGGCAAGAGGGACACACGGCTCATGCTACCAAGGAAGAAGCCATCGCGGAGGCCGAGCAGATGATCAACGTGTATGCCGAGTTCGCCGAGAAATACATGGCGATGCCGGTAGTGAAGGGATTCAAGTCGGAGTCGGAACGATTCGCGGGCGCGATCGACACCTACACCATCGAGGCGTTGATGCAGGACGGCAAGGCACTGCAATCGGGCACGTCCCATTTCCTGGGGCAAAACTTCGCCAAAGCGTTCGACGTGCAGTTCACCGATCAGAGCGGGAAGCGCGATTACGTATGGGCCACTTCATGGGGAGTTTCCACCCGGTTGATGGGCGCCCTGATCATGTCGCATTCCGACGACAACGGACTGGTACTTCCTCCCAAACTGGCTCCCTACCAGGTGGTGATTGTTCCTATCTACAAAAACCTGGAGCAACTGCAGCAGATCAACGAGAAAGTAAAAGGGATCATCGAGCGATTGAAGGCCCTTGGTATTAGCGTGAGGTATGACAATGCCGACAACAAGAAGCCGGGTTGGAAGTTCTCGGAATACGAGCTCAAAGGGGTGCCGGTGCGCCTCGCGATGGGCGCTCGCGATTTGGAAAACAATACCGTGGAAGTAGCCCGCCGCGACACCCTCACCAAGGAGACGTTGCCGTGCGATGGCATTGAAGCCCATATCAAAGCACTGCTCGACGAGATGCAGGAGAATATTTACAAGAAAGCGGCCGATTTCCGTGCTTCGCAAACCCGGGAAGTAAATAGCTACGACGAGTTCAAGGAGGAGATCGAGAAAGGCGGCTTCTTGCTTTGCCACTGGGACGGTACTGCCGAGACAGAAGCGCGTATCAAGGAAGAAACCAAGGCCACCATTCGCTGTATCCCGTTGGAGGGCGACAAAACACCGGGCGCATGCATAGTCACGGGCAAGCCGTCGGCACAACGGGTATTGTTCGCGCGGGCCTATTGACGCGAGACCTCTGTATGGCAACCCTAAAAAACTGGATCTCCGCTTTTCGATTACGGACACTTTTCTTGGCCGTGGCCACCGTCATCTTGGGAAGCGGGTTGGCTTTTCATGATGGGCACGTCAGCCTCGCTACCTTTATCCTCGCCTTCCTGTTGGCTGTAGCTATTCAAATACTGGCCAACTTGGCCAATGACCTGGGTGATTTTCAAAAGGGTACCGATACCACCGGACATAGGCAAGGTCCCACACGCGCGGTGCAAGGCGGAAAAATATCGCCTAAGCAAATGAAGGGTGCTATTGGAACCTTCTCGATTATTTGTATTGTCACAGGGCTCTCGCTGGTATTCAATGCCATCGCCCATATCTCCCAGGCATCGGCGGTGATACTTGTTGGCGCGGGCGCGGCCAGCATCTTGGCGGCGATCTTTTACACGCTTGGAAAGCGGGCTTACGGGTACAAAGGATGGGGCGATCTTTTTGCCTTCTTTTTTTTCGGGCCGGTACCGGTCATCGGCACCTATTTCCTCCATACCCGCGCGTTCAGTTTCCAGCCTGTCCTTCCCGCTATCGGGATGGGAATAATCAGCACCTTGATACTGAATATCAACAACATGAGAGATATCGACAACGACCGGGCATCCGGAAAGTTTACCGTCGCCGTTACGTTAGGGCTAAACAGGGCCAGAATGTATCACGCTATACTCACCATTGCCTCTTTTCTCTGCTTTCTCGGGTATAATCGCTTGTACGAACCCTCTCCCTGGTACCGCTACCTGTACCTGCTTGTTTTTCTCTTCCTGTTCAACATACTCACCAACGTGTATCGAAAAAGCGGGAAAGCACTCGACCCCTACCTCCGGCTTACCTCGTTATCGGGGTTTTTTATCGCGTTGCTCTTTTCAGTATGCATCAATGGTTAGTACATGTAAATCCCCTTACCACCGTCATTAACGCGAATTTGTCTCCATGTGATGAACGAGGTTGGCGATAGACTCCGCATCATCAAAACTAACGGTATTTTCCTTCGTGTATTTATTAAAAAGAGCTTTTTGCTTGCTGTAATACCTACGTATCTGCCTTAAGGACACGAAATTATCCCACTTTTCACCGCTGTTAAACCAATATACCATGTAGGGATTTATTTTATAATCATCCGGGAGTTTCAAGTCATACATCCGTCCATCACCCATCCAGCTTGAATAGGAAGTGGTAGAGGATGTTTGTGAGGTCCCACCATAAGCTGCCGGCTTCCCGGGTGGATTTACCCGGCATTTATACTGTACCAACAAGCTGTAACCGTTTTTATTGATTACCTCGGCGAACTTCCGGTTTTCAAGTAGGACAAACTTCCTACCTTGAATAAAAACGGTATCAAGCTGATTTAGCGTCACTTCGGCCAATGCCAGTTTTTTCCCGTTTTGATCAAAAATCATCTCTTCCGTGGCCGCGTTGTAATTGAGCAACGCCTTGTTTTCTGTACCATTTTTCATTAACACCGTACCGTTCGTGAACTCGGGAAATATATAATGAAATACTTCCGTCCTTTGCGGTTGGGCCTGCATGGAAGCAGCGAACAATAAAAGGTATAAGGCTCCGATTTTATGTTTCATACGATTAAATTATTTTTTACACTATGGTGTATGGAATATTCGCGTTAAGCTAAATGAGCAGAGTCAAGCTTGCTTGAACTATGCCGTAGCGAGCGAATATCTAATTACAATGAACTCGCTTTAATCATGTACTTGTGTGAGAATGATTCTCATGCTCGTTTCATTGACAACATGTTTCATCTGTTCTTGATGTTGTAAAGGTAGACTAATTTCTTTTTAAGCCAAAAAAACCAACATGGTTTCACGAGAAAACTCTTCCATTCCAAATATTTATTTAACTTTGTCGTACTTTAAAAATACCAGTATGTTCGACAACAGCAAGCGGGCATTTATAGCCATTAACGAAGAGGCGGAGGTGTGCCTTATTCCCCGGATGGCAAATCGCCACGGCCTTATCACCGGTGCTACCGGTACGGGAAAAACGGTAACGTTACAAACCCTCGCCGAAACATTCAGCGACATGGGCGTGCCCGTGTTCGCCGCGGATATGAAGGGCGACCTATCCGGTGTGGCCAACGCCGGGGGCAACAAGGAGAGCGTTACAAAACGGGTAGAGCAATACAATTTGTCCGAAAAAGGGTTCGAATACAAGCCTTTTCCGGTTCATTTCTGGGACGTGTTTGGCGAACAAGGGCACCCCGTGCGTACCACCGTCACCTCCATGGGCCCGTTATTGTTGGAACGCCTGCTTAACCTCAATGACACGCAGGGAGCGATCCTGACCATGGCATTCCGGATTGCCGATGACAACGACCTGCTGCTGATCGATCTGAAGGATTTGCAGAAGATGCTGCAATTCATCGGTGACAACCGAAAAGAGTTTACCACCAAATACGGGAATATCTCCCCGGCTAGTATCGGTGCTATCCAACGCGGGCTAACGCGATTAGAGAGCGAGGGAGCCGACAAGTTTTTTGGCGAGCCGGATTTCGAGATTGCCGATTTCATCCAGACGCAACAAGGCAAAGGGGTGATCAACATCTTGGCAGCAGATAAGTTAATGAACTCGCCCCGTGTTTATACTACCTTCCTGCTATGGCTTCTGGATGACCTGTACGAGACCCTTCCCGAAGTGGGCGACCTGGATAAACCCAAACTGGTGTTCTTCTTCGACGAAGCCCACCTTTTATTCAACGACATACCTTCCTCGCTGCTCGAGAAGGTGGAGCAGATTGTCCGCCTCGTTCGTTCCAAAGGAGTGGGCGTCTACTTCTGCACGCAAAACCCCGCCGATATCCCCAACCGCATCCTCGGGCAATTGGGCAACCGCGTGCAACACGCGCTGCGAGCCTACACGCCCAACGACCAAAAGGCCGTGCGGGTGGCAGCCAACACGTTCCGGCTCAATCCCGCGTTTGATACCGCGGAGGCCATCACCCAGCTCAATACCGGAGAGGCGCTCGTCTCTTTTCTTGACGAGAAGGGAGCCCCGGGGATGGTAGAACGCGCCAATATCCTACCTCCACAAGGACAAATAGGCCCCATCACCGCAAGCGAAAGGAATCAAGTGATACGAAGCTCTCTGATTTACGGCGTTTACGAGAATTTTATCGATCGAGAATCGGCCTTTGAAATCTTATCCAAGAAGCAAGAGCTGCTGGAAGAAGAGCGGCAACGGGCGGCCGAGGAGAAGGAACGGGCACGTCAACAAAAAGAGGCCCAAAAAGCACTGCTCGAGGAAGAACGCGCAAAACGTGCCGCGGCAAGGCAACGGAAAGCCGATCAAGGCATATTCGGTGAGCTGCTCGACCAAGTAGGCAAAAGCACCAAGCGACAGATCAGCTACCAACTGGGGCGAACCATTACCCGTACCCTTTTCGGGGCTATTTTTCCCAAAAAATAAGATGCGCCTCGGCTATGTTCATAAATTTGACTATTCCTCGCCATGGTAGAGCTCAAGTAAGCTTGGCATTGCTCTCGGCTTTCATTATCTTTGTCGCTTCGTAAATAAAAGACGAGAAGAGAACTATGAGCGAACAATATAGAAACGAAATACCGGAGCAAGAAGCCCCACTGAAGGTTAATCCCGTTACTGACTGGCTTATCCGCCTCCTGAAAGGTGCCCTCGTGGGCATCGGTTTTATCCTACCCGGCCTGTCTGGGGGAGTATTGGCCGTTATCTTCGGTATTTACGACCCGTTAATCCGGTTCTTGGCCAATATCCGGAACAAGTTCCTTAAAAACGTGCTCTATTTCCTTCCCGTCGCTATCGGGGCCGCCATCGGGATCGTGCTTTTCGCGGTGGTCGTCGAGAAAGCGTTCGGCAAATACGCCGCCCAGTTTGTCTGTCTCTTTGTCGGTTTTGTAGCGGGCACGTTTCCCTCCTTGTACAAGACGGCCGGCAAGCAAGGTAGAAAGGGATCCGATACGATGATTTTGATGGTCTCCACGTTGGCTATCTTCACGTTGATGCTGGTGGGGGGACAACAGCTCACCGAGGTGACGCCCAACATCATGGTGTGGCTCGGCTCGGGGCTATTGATGGGATTAGGATTGATTGTTCCCGGCATGAGCCCTTCCAATTTTCTTATCTATTTCGGCCTATACGATAAGATGGCCATCGGTATTAAAGATTTCGATTTCGGGGTGATCATCCCGCTCATCATCGGCTTCGTGGTCTGCGTGCTGCTGTTTGCCAAGATCGCGGCCTGGCTTTTCAAGCGATATTATTCAGGCATGTATCATTTTATCTTGGGCATGGTGGTAGGCTCTTCGCTGGCTATCTTCCCCACCGTGGTTTTCCCGGCGTTCACGCCCGAGGGGCTGGCGGCGGCAGGACTCGGGTTCGGGGGATCGCTCCTCTTTTGCGTGGTGCTCTTCGTTGTGGGTACCATTGCCTCCTACCTCTTCAGCAAGGTCGAAGAGAGGTATCCCCGTGAAGAGATGTTTTAATCTTCCCCTGACATCCTGATTCTCGGGTTACGCTCCCGCAGTTCCGTGATCAACGCTTCCATATCCTTCTTGTTCACCCGGATTATCTCGAAGCCGCGTACTTTATCGATTCGCAACTGGTTCTCCTTTATTATTTTCAGCCCTACCATATCGCCGATGGCGACCCGTCGGTTCTTCGAGACCAGTTTTAACACGAAGCGGACCTCCAAGAAGTTTTTCTCCGTGATGGCATACTCCTTGATGGTAACAGATAGGATAAAAACGACGGTAAAGGTCAGGTAAAACACCACCGCCCATATATTTTCTTGATGTGCTACCACGACCCTGTAAACAAGGATTGCCAGTAACACTACTGCCAAGATTCCCCAAAGTACATTTCCTAAACCGTTATCTGCCCTGTATCTTTTTTCCACGTTGCTTGTGAGTTTATCCTTACAAAGATAGCGACAGCCGGGCAGGGTCAAGTTCGCTTGAACTATTCCGTTAAGAGAGGACAAAGCGAGTTAACTCGTTTTGACGAACGCGGGAATAGTCTAATTTATGAACAATGCCCGAGGCGCATCCTATCTTATGCAAAGATACATTTATTCATGGAAAACAGGTTAAAAACCACAAATTTTCAAAAATAGACAAACAGGGTGTTTTTGCCGACAAAACGAGGCTATAACACGACGAATCCTGAAATAACGTCAATAGACTACTGATTTAATGGCATCTACGTGCGTAGAATCGTTACCACCTAATTAAACCTTTCCTTATCTTTGAACGTCTGAACAACAGGTTGTACCTATTATTATTCATTCTTTAAAACAGGAACAAAATGAAAAAAATTGTATTAGTGGCTTTAGTAGGCCTATTTGCCCTGAGTTTTACCCTTGAAGCTCAAAACAACCGAAGAGACGGCAGGCAGGGTACCCGCACCGAAAACAGGTGGACCGCGAAAGATCGTGCCGATGCCATGGCAAAACAGTTGGAGCTGACTGCCGAAGAAACGGCCAAAGTGCAAGCATTATTCGAAAAGCAAGACGTGGAACGCGCCAAGCAAGTAGCGACACAGCGTGCCGACCGGGAACGGATGGCTGGCGATCGCGAGGCTCGTCGGGAAGCGATGCGAGAAGCACGCGAAAAGGCCGTGGCCGAGAACGATGCCGAGCTTGAGAAAATCATTGGAAAAGAAAAGGTAGAGCAGTGGAAGAAACTACGTGCCGAAAGGCAAAACGATAACCGCCAAGGCCGTCGCAACGCGCCTCCTGTCCAACGTTGAGGGAACCCTTAGTATAAAATAAAACTCGAAAAGCTGCCCGTTTAACCGTGGGCAGCTTTTTTCAGTGGTAACTCTCTTCTATTTGCCGGAACTTGCCGGTAGTTTTAAACCGGGAGAGCCAGTTGTCCAGACTATCCAAGAGAACCGGCGAACTATCCCGCACCGCCCACGATTCCAATTGGGTGAAGCTGACGTCGGTCTCGATATCAATCTCGGGCATCGCGCGGGCTAATCGTGAAGCCACCTTCTCGTCGCACACCGTGAAATCGATATCTCCGGCGGCTACCATCATCACCAACTGCTCTACTTCATACGTGGGGTCCTCCACGATAAAAATTGTGTCTCCTATTTCATGCGCGAGGTTATTTACCCGCAAGATCGCGGGCGAGTCACGCGCCACGTGTATGCTTTTTTTTGCCAAGTCTAAATGCTGTCGGACCGGCTCGACACCCTCGTTATATGCCGCTTTTCGTTGTACAAGGACCTGCTTGTTCAAGGTGATGGGAATGGTGAAAGCGATGCGCTCTCTCAACGCCGTGTTCACCGGGATACCTCTTGCCACCAGGTCGTACCGCTCTTCAAAAAGCCCCCTCAAATTCTCCTCGAGGCTATTCTCCAAGAATAGATTTACTTTTATACCCCACTCCTTCTCCAATGCTTGCATCATCTCCAGTTGAAACCCTCGCGCCGTGTCGCCCGACACGTAATAGCCAATGCTGTTGTAATCGGTTACCGCGTTCAGTTCGCCCGATGCGATGATCTCCTCGAAATCACGCGCCGCGCTCATCCGCTCCACGCGGGAAGCCAACCTGTTTCGTGTCCATACCATTACGGTGACGGCAATCACAAGCAATACGATATAGATTACTATTTTGGTGTAAAATTTCATACGATTAATTTATTTTCACGTTACTGTGTATGGAACTCGCTTTAATCATGTTCTTGCGTTTAATGATTTTAATGCTCGTTTCATATGACTCGTCGGTATCAGTTATGCAAGTTCACCGAGACCCCCAGCTTGAGAATAAACGGGTTGACCGGGTAACCGGGCAACGAAAAATACTCTGTTGGTCTCAAGACTTTTGAAGCCGCGTTATAGAACATCACAAAAAAACGGGTCTGTTGTAAGTGGAAATTCGCGTATACCGTGGAGATGGGGTAGTTTCCAATCTCTCTTTCATCCTGATTATAGAACTGTAATAAGGCCGGCTCGTAGCCCGGTGCGAAATAGTTGGTATGCCAATGCGCGTCCACGCCCACTTGCATGGTTAACACGTCTACTATTTTCGCTCGCAGGTACATGTTCGAGTAAATACTCAGCGTGGGCACGGGTATCACCGCTTGGTTGCTCGAGGTTTGGTACACCACTTGGTTATCCCAGTTAAAGACCCCCAGTCGGATGTTTTGATCCACCCTTGCTGTCAACACTTGCACGTTACCGCTCTCTTGCGTGAGTAGCTTGTCGCGGTTGTAATAGATATGGTTCTGCAGGTTCTCTACTCCCGCGCTCAGGGTGGTATTGGTGAAGGGGATATGCAGCTTCCCGCCTACATAGACCCGGCGGGTATCGCCCAACTCGCGGTTCCACTTGAAATATTTCGAGAAATAGTTCTCCTGCAGGTACTTGGGCCGAAGGTTCTTGATATAGGCTTCGGCCGATAGCGTGGTTCGCTTCCCGGCGATATCAAAACCCGTTTCCACGTCACCCATCGCCCTAAACTCTCCCAAGTTGACACCCAGCACGCCCAAGTCGGCACGAATATTAAACAACAGGTTTTCCCCTTGCCGCTTGTTGAGGATTCCCCCTATGGTCACCGCGCTCTCCCGGTGGTGTCCGTATCCCGGCCCCACGCTATCGCGCATCGCGTAATTGCGCAAGTCATACTCCAAGAAGGCGGTCAGCCCGAATTTCACCCATTCCTGAAATCCTTCCGTGAGGCTCAATGCCACGCTGTTTTTAAACGAGGTGAAATGGATGCTATCGTCCACCGCGGTGTTATAATAGCGGTTCGCGTAAAATTGGTCGATCTTCTGCGTGGGTACCCCGTCTACTTGCACCAAGGTGGTGTCGTGCGATAGGAAACGACGGAACTGCTTGGTATACGACGAAGAAAAACTCACACTGGCCACCGGCACGAAAGTGCGCGTCCCGCGGTGAAGTGAATCACCCGCGGTCTCGTGGTATCCCAAGTTATACCTTCCCGAGAGGAAAAAGCGATTGTTCCCCACCGTGTTCCACGTGTTGACAAACTTTACCGGGATATCCCTCGAGGTGAATTGCTGTTGCACCGCGTCCGGGTCGGTAATGAAAACCTCGTCGGTGATTCCCCCGTTCTCGAAATTGCTGATCTTCCCAATATTCATGTAGGCGTGTGCCTCGATCCGTTCGGACAGGTAATTTCCAAACAGCGAGAAGTTATTATGCCGTGTTGCTTGCGAGTTATAATGTCCTCGCGCGTTGATAAGGTCCACGTCTAACCCCACGTTCAAGCTTTTTCCGAAATTTGATGCCAAGCGCGCGTCAAACCGGTCCTCCCGGGTACGGTTGTTCCCAGAACGGTAGTAGTCGATCCTCGAATAGGGCACGCGGGTATTCATAAAAAGCAACTCCTCCGGTTTTCTCAGGTGGTGGGAGTAGGCATTGTTAAAAATAAAGGTCTCGGTTTCGTCCCGCTCCCAGAATATTTTCGATATCGCCGGCGAGCCTATGGGGCCCAAGTATCCCATGGCCACGCCCTGTCCGTCGGTGAGGGTAGATTGCTGGAAATTATGCACAATGGTATCAGCCTCGGCCGGAAGCCGATCGCCCGTTCTCGGATCAATGGTCCAAAAGAACATCCTGGCTAACCGCTGCAACGAATCCGCCTCCGCCCCGTGGTCGTGGATCAGGTGATTCAGGTGCGAGGAATGCCCGTCGATACTATCCGGCAAAGATTCATGATCATGCTCTCCCGGAATCTGCCGGGGAAGAAGATCCAACGAATCCGGGTTCGTCGTTATTTGTGACGAATCGGGTAAGATAATTCGCGCTTGCGACCAAGCGGTTGCCGCGTACACGATGCAAATCAGCAGGGATATAAACAGTTTTTCCTTCATCGGTTGCAAATGTACATAAAACCACGCACAATGTCATGCAAGACAGTACCGAGGCGTCTCATACAGTGCACAAATGTACGCAAAAAATTGCCAAGCGCGGAACTCACCTTTCCTTTTCATCGGTTTTTGAGGATTTTTAGGAAGGATGTTCTATAAAATCGAAACCGGGTGGAGCGTATGGATTTTCATCCCATCAATTACCAAGGCGCATCCTAATATTCCACAAAGATATACAAACAAAATTACATAACGACTTAAGTTCAACCGTATGTTTAACGCTGTACCGATGCCGGAAACGATCAAAATAGCCAAGCGTGTAATCATTCGCTGCTAACGAACATTTTCAATCAATTTCATTCGTTCCTAACGAACAAAATTGTATCTCTATCGTACCCGCGTACCGGTGGCTTACAGCGACATAAAGAACATGGTTATCCATCTTGACCTCCACCAACGAAAAATACACCCATTTCATGGCGCGATTAAAATAATTCTATTATCTTTGTGGCATCAAAACGATAAAAATGAAAGCTAACAGGTTCCATCATCATCATTTTCACACTTGCAATCAGGCGAGGTGAGGTTGATATGTACGAACCGGTAAACGCACATATTATATACAGGCCCGTCTGAATAGCATCAGGCGGGCTTTTTATTTTAGTAAAACCAGAAGGTATAACACGATGGAAAAAATTAAAATTGCCATTCAAAAAAGCGGACGGTTGAGCGAGAAATCGATCGAGCTGCTCAAGGAGTGCGGCATCAAAGTGTCTAACGGCGACCGCAAACTGAAAACCAGCGCGAGTAACTTCCCCATGGAAATCCTCTTTCTTCGCGACGATGACATCCCCCAGTATGTGGAGCAAGGGGTAGCCGATATAGGGATACTCGGTGAAAACGAAGTATGGGAAAAAGATAAGGACGTGCAAGTGATCGAGAAACTGGGCTTTGCCAACTGCCGACTCTCGCTCGCGATCCCGAAAGACGAGGAGTACCCGGGA
>JBBACU010000018.1:0-13968 GCA_041656815.1 Proteiniphilum sp. | reverse complement strand
ATGGTGAAGACCCACTTGGAACTCAACAACCATGCTAACTTCCCCGTGACCTCCCCCAAGACAGTGGTACTCTGTACGGATCTATTCGACGAGTTCATGGAGGCGAACAAACTATACCCGCTGGCGTTGTCCGATAAATCGGACGAAGAGATTTTGAAGCAGTTTCTCGCGGCAAAACTCCCAAAACGGCTGGTGAGCGACTTCCTTGTCTTCTTTAACGCGATTGACGGGCCAATAGCCATCCGCTCGTCGAGCTTGCTCGAGGATTCCCAGTACCAACCTTTCGCGGGGATCTACGCTACCTACATGATCCCGCTCGTGCAGGATAAATACGAGATGGTGCGGCTATTGAGCAACGCCATCAAGGCGGTATACGCCTCGGTCTTCTATAGCGATAGCAAGGCATACATGGATGCCACGCATAATCTCATCGACCAGGAAAAGATGGCCATCGTCCTGCAGGAAGTGGTGGGTTCCCAGTACGGGAGCTTCTATTACCCTGCTATCTCGGGAGTGGCACGCTCGATCAATTACTACCCGATCGGCAACGAACGGACAGAAGACGGGATCGTGAACATGGCGCTCGGACTGGGGAAATATATCGTGGACGGGAACACGGGGCTACGCTTCTCGCCCCTCCACGCGTCCAATATTTTGCAGTTGAGCTCGCTCGATCTGGCATTGAGAGATACCCAGACCCGTTTTTACGCGCTCGACCTCGATTCCGTAGCACGGGAGTTCTCGGTAGACGAGGGATTTAACCTGCAAAAGCCGCGGGTGCGGGATGCCGAACAAGAGGGTCCCCTCCGGTACGTGGCGTCAACGTACGACCACCATGATCAAATTATCCGGGACGGCTATTACGAGGGGGGCCGCAAGATCATCTCTTTCGCCAATATCTTGCAGCACGACATGTTCCCGCTCAACGAGATCTTGGAACGGCTTTTGAAGGCAGGGCAAAAAGAGATGGGCAGGCCGGTAGAGATCGAGTTCGCGGTGGACATCAAGGACCAGTCGAACGCCTCGTTTTACGTGTTGCAGATACGGCCCATCGTGGACAGCAAGGAAGTGATGAATGAAGATCTGGAAAAAATCGACAAAAAAGAGTCCATCCTCTTCTCGAAAAGCGCCTTGGGCAATGGTATCTCTAACGACGTGCATGATGTGGTCTACGTGAAATCGGAAGCCTTTGACGCGTCCAAGACATTACAGGTCGCTCGCGAGATTGAGCTGCTGAACCGCCGTTTCGTGGAGACCGGGGCTAACTACGTGCTGATTGGCCCCGGCCGCTGGGGCTCGTCGGACCCATGGCTGGGCATACCCGTGAAATGGACGCACATCAGCCAAGCACGAGTGATCGTGGAGTCGGGGATGGAGCACTACCGCATCGAGCCAAGCCAAGGTACCCATTTTTTTCAGAACCTTACCTCGTTTGGCGTGGGCTACTTCACGATCAATCCTTTTCTTGAAAACGATGGTTTTTTCGACGAGGCATTTCTCAATCAACATCCGGCCGTGCATGAAACAGAATATATACGACAAGTACGCTTCGAGCACCCGATATGCATAAAAATCAACGGGAAAAAAAGAATGGGAGTAGTGATGAAACCGGACAACTCTTCCTGTTGAAGCCGTCTTTTCAATTGTTTAAATATGGTTAAAGTAAGCGGAATATGCAGCGTTTTACTATTCCCACGCATCTAACCTTACGTGTACTCGACATAGCGAACAAACCACACGATTTTTTAAACGCGTAGAAAAGAAAAAATTATTATGAAAAAAAGAACCATTTATTTATTGAGTAGTATGATGTTGTTAGGTCTTGTATTCATCGCTTGCGATGACGACGAGACGGATAAACTAACGTTCGATAAAAACAACGTAGAGATACTTATTGAAGAAACCACCACCGTGAAGGTGAGCGGTGGCGTGTCGCCTTACACGGTGGAAGAGGCCGACGAGACGGTCGTGACGGCAACCGTGAGCGGGAGCGATATTGCCCTTAAAGGATTGAAGGAGGGGGCTACCACCGTGAAGGTAACCGACGCGAACGGTATTCAAGCCACGATTGCCGTGAAGGTGAACGAAGACCCGTACGAGGATGAGAAAGGAGACGCGACCGTGCGGGTAGCTTGGGACACGTTTGAAAAAGTGCAAGGCACCGACGCGGGCAGCTATACGTTTATCAAAGGCGAAAATAAAACAGTTGTCTTCACATGGACAGGTGAAGCAGAGGGAGAGGCGGAAGCCGATTCGTTCGTGTTAACACTACAGGATCCGGACGAGAAAATCGGAGCCGAAGCCGAAACTGCTTCCACGAAGGAATCACCGGTGGTCGTGGGTGAACTAACCCTCATCGTTGATGGCGAAACCACCGAACAACACGATGTCGCCTCCTGGAGGCTGGTACAAGCCGAGCCTGCCGAAGAGGGAGACGCGGATACGTATTGGGTAGCTTTTACTGCTAACGGCAAATCGGGGCTTTTCGTGGCTCCCCTCACCGTGGCAGAAGAATAAACCAATCTAACGATCGAGTACACGCCGTACCGGCATCCTCTTTCGCGCGCATGATCTTCTAACATAGTAGGTCGTGCATCACGCGAAAGTCGGTGCCGGTTTTTTAGGAAACAAAATCACGGTAGAAATTGTTAAATAGATAATTCAAGTTTCACGCGTGTTTCATAGAACCAACAAACAGTAAGGTGTTTATGTCGCTGATCGGCAGCCGTAGGTTCTGGTGGACGCGATTGAAATCTGAAGAATAACCAGGTATGACGCCTTTGCCTTTAACTGTAAAAAATAAACCGATCCGTATGAACAAGTTGTTCCTTACCCTGTCTCTCTGTATGTATATTTCCGGAGTTTTTTCTCAGTCGAACCCGCCCGCGGGTAAAGCCCCTTACGCGGAGCAATGGAAAACGGTGGCCCAGTTTGAACAAAAGTCCCTGCCTAAATCAGCCGCGCGGGAAGTGGATAACATCTTGCGCCGGGCGGTACAAGAAAAAAATAGCCCGCAGGTGATCAAAGCGCTGATCCACCAGGGAAAGTACGACTTGGCATTGGACGCCGAGAACGACACGTTGATTTTCCGGAACCTGCTCGATATGGCGGAGGCGAGCAACGATGTGGTGGAGCGGTCGGTGCTCCATTCCATGCTGGGAGAACTCTACATGCAGTACTACCGGAAAGACCGGTGGAATATCGATCGGCGCACCGAACTGGGGGACTTCGTGCCGGAGGATATGAAGGAGTGGACACGGGGCATTCTATATAATAAAGTGATCGAGCACCTGAACGCGTCTATTGTTGACCGACCGGCGTTGGAGACGACGGACGTGGAATCCTATTTGGCCGTGGTGGAGTTGGGCAAGGATTCCCGCGCGTATTATCCCTCGATGTACGACTTCTTGGCACGCCGTGCCATCGAGGTGATCGGGCAGGTTGATGCAGCGGAGGATTTGAACCGTCTACTGGCACGGAAAGGCATCGCGGTGGAAGCCCTGTTTTCCCCCGCGGATCAATTCACGGGATTACCGTTTGACCCGCGACAGGACGAGCACGAATTGTGGACACTGGAGACCTACCGGAAGCTGATGGCCTCGTTGCAGGGAAGGGGAATGGACAGTTCCGTGTTGCTTACTGAACTGGATAAGTTGGACTACTTATCGAGGTTGCGATCAGCAAGTGAAACGTATGCCCTCCCATCGTTACAGAGGTTGTTGGAGCAATGGGACGGCGAAGGATTAAGCGTGGAGATTATCGATAAGATGGCAGTTCACTACCAGAACGAAATCTTTCAACTGCCAGTACAAGACAGCATCAGGAACAAACAGAAGCGAGAGGAACTATATACCCTCCTGCATGATGCCATCCAGCTTTACCCACGTTATGATCGGGTGGGTATCCTTGAAAACCGGCTGAAACAATTTACTCGCTCCGAGTTCACGGTGATGGGAGACAAAACTTTTTACCCGGGCAAAGAGGCGCGCTTCGAGGTAGCCTTTCAAAATATTCATTCGCTGACCGCTAAATTGTACCGTGTAGATTCTCCCATGGAGGTAGAAATGGCAGGGTCGGGAGTACGAAAGAGCATCGAGGGAAAACGGCGTTTCATGAGAAATATCGTCGTGAACTTACCGGAAATGCCAGCTTATCTCCCAGGAAATACCACTTTCACGGTTGAAGTGAAGGAGCCGGGCACCTATATGTTAGTTTTCGATTCGTCACCCGCGACAACCAGTTCCCGGCCAACAGAATATTACTTTGCTGTTTCCGATCTTGCCGTGTTTTCCCGTTCATCCGCGAAAGACCGGTACGACTTCTTCGTGGTGGATCGGGACACCGGGAAACCAGTCCCGAACGCGAAGGTCGAGATTTACAAGCTGCCGGGTAACTGGCGTAACTCCGAATTAACCAAGGTGGTATCCTTGCCTGTGGACGACCAGGGAATGGCAGTATATCACAAGGATATACCCAACAACGATGTCTTTTATCATGCCGTTGCCGGCAACGATAACGGCTCTTTATTAAATCGCCTCCCGTATGCATACTGGAGCTATAGCAGTGAAAAGAGCCTTGATCGGGAAGTGGTCACCCTTTTTACCGACCGTGGCCTCTACCGACCCGGGCAGACCGTGCACTACAAGGCTATCGTGACGAAGGCCAAGGAGCCAGAGAGCCAAATAGTAACGGGCAAGAGCATCGAGTTCACGTTGCGGGACGCCAATCGCCGGGAGATATCCAAGCAGTCGCTGAGGAGCAACGAATTTGGGTCGGTCGCCGGCGAGTTCGTGCTGCCATCCGGTACGTTGCCGGGAGGCTTCACCATTGAAGCGGGAGGGGGGAGCATCTATTTTCAAGTGGAAGAATACAAACGGCCCACTTTCGAGATCACGTTTGATACCATCAAGCAGACTTACAAGTTTGGTGAAGAGGTTATGCTGAGAGGCAAAGCCCAAAGCTTCTCGGGCATCAAGCTACAAGATGTGGTGGCCGGCTACCGGATCACTCGCCGGCAAATTGCATGGTGGACATGGGGAGGGGCCACGGATCACTTCGGGGAAGGAACGGTTCGTACCGACGACGAGGGCCGTTTCGAGATTGCTTTTACACCCGAGAAACCTGATAACGAGCTGTCGAGTCGTAATAGCCGGTCGATCTATTCGTTCGTGGTGGAGGTAGAGCTGACCGATATCAATGGCGAGACCCGTACCGGAACCTATACTGTTTCAGTGGGCGACGTCTCCATGATGCTTAACTTGGAGATGGCGGACCAATGGGAAAAAAACAGCGAAGAGAAGATAGTGATCTCTGCCAAGAACTTGGACGGGAGCGACGTGGCTGCCAAAGGAACCTATCGTATCTACTCGTTGCAGGAGAACGACTCCATCCATCAACTGGTTGGTCAAGGTGACTTCGTCACGGGAGAACAACCCGGGCTGCAAAAAGTGTTGGCCGCGTTGCCCTCGGGGAAGTACAGGGTGAAGTTGCAGTCGAAGGACGACCGGGGCAATCCCGTGGAGGCGGAGAAAGACGCGATCCTGTTCTCCTACGCCGATAAGCGGCCCCCCGTGAAGACCGACGCGTGGTTCGTGGAAAAGAATACCCGTTTCGCTCCCGGGAAACCGGCCGAAGTGATTCTCGGGGCTACTTCCCGCGTACATGTCCTCTACGAACTGTGGCAAGAGAACGACTTGATCGAACGGAAATGGATCGAAGTGGACAATGAAAATCGTCTTTTCTCGTTACCCTACAAAACGGAATATAGCAAAGGAATTACCCTGATGCTCACTTACGTGAAGGAAGAGAAGTTCTACACGCATCGATCGGAGTTACGTCCCTTGCAAGAGAATAAGGAGCTGAACGTGAAGTTAGCCGTTTTTCGTGATAGGATACGTCCGGGAAGCGAGGAAGAGTGGAGAATCACGGTCACTGACGCGAGCGGGAATCCCGCCCTTGCCGAGGTACTGGCCTCGATGTACGACTTCTCGTTGGATAACATTTATCCCTCGCCCTCTTGGAATCTTCCGGCATTTATATTCGACCGGTATCACTCCAGGGTGGGTTTTTCGAGAGACCAGTCGTTTGACCGGGGTAGAGGATGGGGTTCCATCGCTATTGAAACGAAAAAAGTGCCCTCCTTGGAGTTTGACCGTTTTAACTGGTTCGGGTACTCGCTCTATTACGCCGGTAGAGTGATGATACGAGGTGTCAGTTCACAGTTTCAGCAAAATGCGGTGATCGGGTACGGACAACCCAAAAGGGAAGCCTTTGACATGGTATTGGCCGAAGAGGAGGTAACGGTAATGGATACGAGTGCTTCTGCCCGGGACGGGGCGGCGGCTCCTCCACCGTCTCCACAGTCTCCCGCGATGGAACCGGCTGCTGAAGCACCCCAGGTGCGCCGAGATTTCAACGAGACCGCCTTCTTTTACCCGCGATTGCGTACAAACGAGAAAGGAGAAACGCTGATCGCGTTCACGGTGCCCGAGAGCAACACCCGCTGGCGATTCCGGGTACTGGCGCACGACAAAGAGCTGAATATCGGCAAGGCAGAAGCATTCACCGTCTCCCAGAAAGAGTTGATGGTGACGCCCAACATGCCGCGGTTCTTGCGTCATGGTGACCGGGCTTCCATTGCGACCAAGGTATCCAACTTATCGGACAGCACGATCAACGGCAACGCGACACTGGAGTTCTTTGACCCGGCAACCGACGAGAGAGTGGATGTTATCTCCCTGGAGAACCCCATGCAGCCGTTCTCACTAGCGCCCAACGCTTCTGCCGATGCTTCGTGGACGTTCCACGTACCGGAGAATATCGACCTGATCGGGGTACGGATTGTCGCGCGGAGCGAACGGTTTAGCGACGGCGAACAGCACGCACTCGCGGTACTGCCTAACCGGATGCTGGTGACCGAAAGCACGCGGATGGACGTGAAAGCCAACGAGACGAAAACGTTCACCATGGAGCGGCTGGCCAACCGTGCTTCGACTACCCTCCAAGATTACCGGTTAACGCTCGAGTTTACCTCTAACCCTGCTTGGTACGCGGTACAAGCCCTGCCGGTGCTGGGTGAGCCAACGAGCGACAACGCGGTGGCGTGGTTCGCCTCTTACTACGCCAATTCATTGGGCGCCCATATCGGGCGGGCGTATCCCAAGGTGACGGCGATGGTAGAAGCGTGGAAAAAACAGGGGGGCGACGAGGAAACTTTCCTCTCGAACTTGGAAAAGAACCAGGAGTTGAAGAACGTGCTGCTGGAAGAGACACCCTGGGTGCTGGAAGCGCGAAATGAGTCGGAACAAAAGCAACGGTTGTCGTTGCTGTTCGACTTGAACCGGAGCGGCTACCTCACCGCGACGGCCATTGATAAGCTGAAAGAGCTGCAGGCCGGACAAGGCGGGTGGAGTTGGTTTAAAGGTTTCCGCCCCAGCATCGGCATTACACATTATATCCTGTATGGTTTCCAGCAACTGAAGGAGTTGGGCGCCGTGGAATTCACCGGCGATATCCAATCCATGCAAGTAGAAGCCATCGCCTTTATCGACGCGGAGGCGATCCGGCGCTTCGACGCGCTTAAACGGTATAATAAGGAATGGAAGAGTATCAAAACCATTTCCATTACCGACTTGGAATATATCTTCGTGCGTGCGGCCTACGAAGAGTACCCGCTGGACAAGGAAACCAGGGAGATGGTCGACTTTTACCTGTCGGTGATCGAGAAAAACTGGGCCACCCACGGGTTATACGAACGCTCGCTTATCGCTCTCTTGATGGAACGGGAGGAAAAAGCGCACGTGGTACAGGCGATTCTCGATTCTTTCAGGGAGCATGCCACGCTCTCCGATGAACTGGGCATGTACTGGGCCAACAACCGTGCACGTGTATTCATGTCGCAATCGGCTGTTACGGTGCACACCTTTATCATGGACGCGTTCCGCGCGGGCGGCGCCGGTACTGCCGAGATGGACGAGATGAAACGCTGGCTGCTGAAACAAAAGCAAACCCAACAATGGGAATCCACCCATGCCACGATGGACGCGGTGTACGCGCTGTTGAGCACCGGAAGCGACTGGTTCTCGTCGACCGGGGAAACTACCATCCATTTGGGTGACCGCCAAGTTGAAGCGGAATCCCAAGAACCGGGTACCGGTTACATCAAAACATCGTGGAGCAGCCCGGAAATAGGGCCGGAAATGGGTGAGGTTACCGTCACGCACCATGGGGCAACTCCCGCGTGGGGAGCGCTTTACTGGCAGTATTACGAGGAGATGGACAAGATCACGAAAACAGACGGGTCGCTGGATATCGAGAAGCAACTCTTCGCGGAGGAGGTGACCTCTTCCGGGGCTCAACTGGTACGGGTCACCGACGAACGCCCGTTAAGGGTGGGCGACAAGGTGGTGGTACGGCTCACTTTACGAACGGATCGAGATTTAGAATTCGTGCATTTGAAGGATACCCGCGCCGCCAGTTTCGAACCGGTGAATCAAGTCTCCGGCATTGGTTGGCAGAACGGCGTCCTCTACTACCGGACCTCGAAGGATGCCTCCACCAACTTCTATTTCGACACGTTGCCCCGGGGCACCTACGTCTTTGAGTACAGCGTTCACGTGAACCGCGCGGGCGACTATTCCAACGGCATCACCACGGTTCAATGCATGTACGCGCCGGAGTTCACTTCCCATACCGCGGGAAGTAGAATAATTGTTAAAGAATAAACCCCCGTTAAACTTAATTGTTATTTTTGTATCGGACTACAACAACGAAGTCAATGTTTTAATATGAATAAAATAACTCTAAATATACCCTCCTCTATAGATACCAAGCAATTTGATGTTTCGGTATATTTGGCGGCTAAACTATACGAGGATGGTCTATTATCGGCAGGGCAAGCTTCCGAAATGGTGGGAATGTCCAAACGTGCTTTCGTGGAAATACTTGGGCGATACGGCGTCTCGTTATTTAGTAGTTCTGTAGAGGATTTACAAAAAGATATCGCGAGTGCTTGAAAAAATCGTTATATCAGATACGAGTTGTCTCATTGCCCTAACAAAAATAGGGGCATTGCAATTGTTGGAATCCCTGTATCGTGAAGTGTATGTTACTTCCGAAATAGTAGCAGAGTTTGGAGAGGAACTTCCAACATGGATAATTGTAGAAGAAGTTTCGAACAAAAAAATAATAAGATTATTGAATCTCTATTTAGACTTGGGTGAAGCGTCTGCTATTGCTTTAGCACTTGAGAAGGAGAATATTTTATTAATCCTTGATGATTTAAAAGGTCGAAAAGAGGCAGAAAAATTAGGTTTGCCTTTTACTGGAACGTTAGGCGTTCTCCATAGAGCTAAAAAAGAAGGTTATATAAAGAGAATCAAACCATATATCGATAAATTGAAAACAGCTGGATTTAGAATGTCGATAAATGTAGAAGAAGAAATTCTCAAATTAAATAAAGAAAAATAAAAATCAATCATATGAAGAAATTGAGTTTAGTGTTATTGTGTGCTGTTCTATTTGGAAGCGTGGCGCTCGCGCAGCAGAAACCCGCGATGGAATTCAAAAAGACAGAACATAATTTTGGTACTATTAAAGAAGAGATAGGGGCGGTAACCACCCAGTTTGAATTCACGAATAAAGGCAACAGCCCCCTCATTATACAGCGGGTATCGGCATCTTGCGGATGTACCACACCCAGCTATTCAAGAGAGCCAATCCTGCCGGGTAAGCAGGGGACCATCTCCGCGCAGTATTCCACCGTGCGCCGCCCGGGAACGTTCAACAAAACCATACGGGTATACACCAACGTGCCCGACACCGTGTATGTCCTTACCATTAAAGGGAATGTAACGCCGAAGCGATAAAAAACCTTTCCCGGATTGTAAATACAAGCCGGATGAAGTATCTTCGCGAAGAGACTTCGTCCGGTTTTTTTATTTAAAGAATTTCAATGGAACATCCTGAAAACGATCCGAAATACGTGGGACTCAACGTGAACAAGGGGGTGGCACAGCCTCCCAGTGTGAACCCTTACCTGAAAAAACGGCAAAGAAGCGGGGAACGCACCGTGGACGAGTACGTGGAGGGTATCCTGGCCGGAAACCGGGTGGTTCTCAGCCAAGCGGTGACGCTCGTAGAAAGCTCTTTGCCCGTGCATCGCGATACGGCGCAAGCCATTATCGAGCGGTGCCTGCCCCATGCCGGGAATTCCATCAGGGTAGGCATCACCGGCGTGCCGGGCGCGGGGAAAAGTACCTCCATCGATTCGTTCGGGATGCACCTCTTGGAAAAGGGACACAAGCTGGCAGTATTGGCGATTGACCCTTCAAGCGAGCGCTCCAAAGGAAGTATCCTCGGGGATAAGACCCGGATGGAAAAACTCTCGGTCGCGGAGAACGCGTTCATCCGCCCTTCCCCTTCCGCCGGGTCGTTGGGAGGTGTGGCGCGCAAGACCCGGGAGATCATCGTGCTCTGCGAAGCGGCCGGGTTCGACTATGTTTTCGTGGAGACCGTGGGAGTGGGACAATCCGAGACAGCCGTACATTCAATGGTCGATTTTTTTCTCTTGATCCAACTGGCCGGAACTGGCGATGAACTGCAGGGCATCAAGCGGGGCATTATGGAGATGGCCGATGGCATCGTGATCAATAAGGCAGACGGCGACAACATTAAAAAAGCCAAGATGGCGCAGCGCCATTTCAGCAACGCGTTGCACCTTTTTCCCCTCGCCGAATCGGGATGGACGCCCGAGGTGCTGACCTACTCCGGTTACTATGGGCTGGGCATCACCGAGGTGTGGGAGATGGTACACCGCTATATAGATTTCGTGAAACAGAACGGCTATTTTGAGCGGAAACGGCAAGAGCAATCCAAATACTGGATGTTCGAGACAATCAACGAACAATTGCGTGACAATTTTTATACTGACCCTGAAATCGCCACGCTGCTTGTCAAGCTTGAACAGGAAGTGCTTCAGTCACAAAAGAGCTCCTTCGTGGCCGCGCGGGAAGCACTCGATAAGTATTCCGAACGTTATCGTGTTACACGATAAACCCTCCCCGTAATTGGCGGTAACCGCCGTCGCGAAAGGCTGGACGGTACCCGGTGAAGACATTGATACATCACTTGTATTTCGCTGTATGACGGTACACCAAAAGTGTGTTTTTACTCTTCCTCTTCCTCGGGGGACAGGGTATGAAACACGTTCTGCACGTCCTCGTCCTCCTCGAATTTTTCGAGCAATTTCTCTATTTGCGCCCGCTCTTCCGCGTTCAATGCCTTGGTGTCATGCGGAATGCGCTCAAACTCGGCCGAATGGATCTCGAAGCCATTCTCTTCGAGGTAGGTCTGTATCCCGGAATAGGATTTGAAGTCGCCATACAGCAGGATATCCTCTTCCTCTTCCACCACCTCGTCTACCCCGAAGTCGATCAGTTCCAGCTCCAGCTCATCAAGTGCCACTCCTTCCTTGGGGGCTATTTTAAAGACACACTTGTGGTCGAACAAAAACTCCAAGCTGCCGGTGGTGCCCAGCGACCCTCCGTGCTTGTTGAAGTAACTGCGCACGTTGGCCACGGTGCGGGTGGTATTATCGGTGGCCGTTTCCACCACGATGGCAATGCCGTACGGTCCATAGCCCTCGTACACCACCTCCTTGTAGTCGGAGAAATCCTTGTCCGTCGCCTTCTTTATAGCCCGCTCCACGTTATCCTTGGGCATGTTCTCTTTCTTTGCCTGTTGCATCAGTACCCGCAGCCGGGGATTGGTATCCGGATCGGGCCCGCCTTCTTTGACCGCCATCGTGATCTCTTTTCCCAGTTTGGTGAAAACGCGGGCCATGTTGCCCCATCGTTTCATCTTGCGCGCTTTGCGATATTCAAATGCTCTTCCCATGTTTATCCGTTTTACCCTGACACTTTTATTGAGAGTACCAGGGTGATAAGTTGTTGTTTAATAGTTGTCAAGGGGTTACCTTAATTGTGCTCCCACTTCCTTTTCCAAGTTTTGCCGGATCTTCTTCATTACCTTGTCGATCTGCTTGTCGGTCAGTGTCTTTTCCTCGTCTTGCAATACGAAGTTCACCGCGTATGATTTCTTGCCTTCCGGCAGGTTTTTTCCTTCATACACGTCGAACAGCGTCACCTCCTTCAGCAATTTCTTTTCCGATTCGAGGGCTACCTGCTTGATCTTGGAGAAGGGAACCTGCCGGTCGATCAGCAACGCCAAGTCACGGCTCACGGCGGGGAACTTGGAGATTTCAGAGAAACGCACCGACTGCTTCTCGGTCTCTCTCATCAATCGATCCCAATTCAGCTCGGCGTAGAAGACATCGGTGTCGATATCGAACGATTTACGGACTGCACGGGAGACGATACCGAAGCTGCCGATGGAGCTTTTCCGTGTGGCGATGCTCATTCCCGCGGATAAAAGATCGTTCTCGATCGGTTCGAAGACCAAACTTTTCTCGTTTATCCCCAGCTTTTTCAGGATGTTTTCCACGTGTGCTTTCAGCTCGTGTACCGAACTTTCCTCTTCGGTGGCCGCCCAGTTCTTATGGGTGCGTTTTCCGCATAGCCATAGTCCGATATGGAACTCTTCCGAGTACTCGGCCAGTATATTATCTTCTTTCTTTCGCTCTTGATCGTAGAAATAGCAGTTCCCGAACTCGTAAAAGCGAAGGTCGAGGTGCTTCCGGTTGCGGTTGTAGGCAATGCTTTCGAGTCCTCCGAAGAGGAGCGTTTGGCGCATGACCCCGAGGTCGTTGCTCAGCGGGTTGACCAACGATACGCTGTTCTTTGCCGGGTAGGATTCGCACGATTCGTAGTAACTCTTCTTGGTGAGCGAGTTGTTCATGATCTCGTGGAACCCGTTGGCGGTGAGCTGTTCCGATACAAGTGTCTGTAGTTTCTGCTTGCGGTCGGTCGGCGTTTGGTACGAGAGGTTTGCTTTTAACGAGTCGCTGATTTCCACGTTGTTGTACCCGTAAATACGCAGGATATCCTCGATCACGTCCACGTCGCGCATCACGTCCACCCGGTAGGTCGGTATCCGCAATTGGAGTTCATCTCCTGTCTCGTTTTCGACCTCCATCTCGAGGCTCTGCAGGATGTTCCGCACGCTCTCCTTGGGAATCTCTTTCCCTACCAGCGATGCCATCTTGGGGTAGGAGAGAGTTACTTTTGGTCGCTCGATGGGAGTCGGGTACACATCCCGGATCGCCCCTTCGATGGTGCCGCCGGCGATCTCCTTGATCAGCATCGCGGCCCGTTTCAACACGTACACCGTGTTGTTGGGGTCAGCTCCCCTCTCGAAACGGAACGACGAGTCGGTATTCAGTCCATGACGCCGGGCGGTTTTCCGTACCCAGGTGGGGTGGAAATAGGCCGACTCTAAGAACACATCCTTGGTCTCTTCGGTCACCCCCGAGTGAAGCCCGCCGAACACCCCCGCGATGCACATCCCTTCGTCGGAGTTGCAGATCATCAGGTCGTTCTCGTCAAGTTCCCGCGCTTGCTCGTCGAGCGTGATAAATTTAGTCTTCTCGGGTAGCGTGCGTACCACCACCTCGTCTCCGGTAATATAGGCCGCGTCGAACGCGTGGAGGGGATGCCCGGTTTCGTGCAGCACGTAGTTGGTGATGTCCACCACGTTGTTGATGGGACGCAGGCCGATGGTGGTGAGCCTGTTTTTTAACCAGCCGGGGCTCTCCTTCACCGACACTCCCCGGATGGTGAGTCCCGAGTAGCGGGGGCACGCTTCGCTGTTCTCCACGATCACCTCGATGCCGCCTTCTTCGGTATCCACCTCGAACCCTTCTACCGACGGCTTCTTCAATTGGTACGGCTTGCCCGCCTGTTTCAGGTAGGCCGCCAAGTCGCGTGCCACCCCGAAATGCGACGCGGCATCCACCCGGTTGGGGGTGATGTCTATTTCCAGCAGGTAGTCGCTCTGCACGTTGTAATACTC
>JBBACU010000017.1:0-14005 GCA_041656815.1 Proteiniphilum sp. | reverse complement strand
CAACCTTGTGATCGTGGAAGCGCGGGGAGCGGTGGCCCAGAACGAGATAGCCTATATCCAAATGGGCGACACCCGCCTGATGGCCGAAGTGATCAAGGTGGTTGGCGATAACGCCTACGTGCAGGTTTTCGAAAGTACCCGCGGGCTGGCGATAGGTGCCGAGGTGGAGTTCCAGGGACATATGCTCGAAGTGGTGCTGGGGCCCGGGCTCCTGCAACGGAACCTCGACGGGCTCGAGAACGACCTCGACAAGATGGAGGGGGTCTTCCTGCAACGGGGACAATATACCTTCCCCCTAGACGAGGAGAAGAAATGGCACTTCAAGCCGATCGCCCAACCGGGAGACAAGGTAACCGCCGGAGCATGGCTGGGACAGGTGGACGAGAATTTCCAACCCCACAAGATCATGGTGCCCTTCGTGATGCAAGACCAATATACGGTGAAAAGCGTCGCGGAAGAGGGCGAGTACACCATCCGCAAAACGGTTGCCGTGGTAACCGACAGCGAAGGGAACGAGACGGAACTGAACATGATCCAGCGTTGGCCGGTGAAGATACCACTGACCGCGTACAAGGAAAAACCAAGGCCTTACAAGCTGCTGGAGACGGGGGTGCGCGCCATCGACACGCTCAACCCCATCGTGGAAGGAGGAACCGGGTTTATACCGGGCGCGTTCGGTACCGGCAAGACGGTGCTGCAACACGCGATCTCCAAACAGGCCGAAGCCGATATCGTGATCTTCGCCGCTTGTGGTGAGCGGGCCAACGAGGTGGTGGAGATCTTTACCGAATTCCCGAAACTGATAGATCCCCATACCGGGCGCAAGCTGATGGAGCGCACCATCATCGTGGCCAACACCTCCAACATGCCGGTAGCCGCCCGGGAAGCATCGGTATATACCGCGATGACCATTGGCGAGTATTACCGCTCCATGGGATTGAAGGTGTTGCTGATGGCCGACTCCACCTCGCGGTGGGCACAGGCGCTGCGCGAGATGAGTAACCGGCTCGAAGAGCTGCCGGGACCCGACGCGTTCCCCATGGACCTCTCGGCCATCATCTCCAACTTCTACGGCCGCGCGGGACACGTGATCCTCAACAACAACGAAGAGGGTTCCATCACCTTCCTCGGCACGGTATCGCCCGCGGGGGGAAACCTCAAGGAACCGGTAACCGAGAACACCAAGAAGGTGGCGCGCTGCTTCTACGCACTGGAACAAGACCGGGCCGACAAAAAGCGGTACCCGGCCATCAACCCGGTGGACTCCTACTCCAAATATTTCGAGTATCCCGAGTTCGAGGAGTACATCGCGGAGCATATCTCGCCCGACTGGACAACGAAGGTGAGCGAGATCCGGACCCGCCTGTTGCGAGGAAAAGAGATCGCCGAACAGATCAATATCCTCGGGGATGACGGCGTGCCCGTGGAATACCACATCACCTTCTGGAAATCGGAGCTGATCGATTTCGTGGTATTGCAACAGGATTCGTTCGACGACGTGGACGCGGTGACCTCCATCGAGCGGCAAAAATACATTCTCGACATGGTGATCGATATTTGTCGGTCCGAGTTTGAATTCGACCATTTCAATAGGGTCGCCGAATTCTTCAAGGAGCTGATCAATCTCGGCCGGCAGATGAACTACTCGGAGTTCGAGTCGGAACGGTTCAACGAGTACCACGAACAACTGAACGAGCTGCTATCCCAAAATAGAGTCAACTAATTAAAAATTAAAAATGAAGAATTATTAATTCTTAATTGATTAATTATTAATTACAAAAAACATGGCAAAAGCATTCCAAAAAATATATACCAAGATCACCCAGATCACCAAGGCTACCTGCTCGGTGAAGGCTACCGGGGTAGGTTACGACGAACTGGCCACAGTACACGGCCGCCTGGCACAGGTGGTGAAAATACTGGGCGACGAAGTGACCCTGCAGATCTTCGAGGGGACCGAAGGGGTTCCCAGCAATGCCGAGGTGATTTTCCTGGGCAAGTCGCCCTCGCTCAAGGTGAGCGACCAGCTGGCCGGCCGCTTCTTTAACGCATACGGCGACCCGATCGACGGGGGACCCGTGCCCGAGGGAGAAGAGCGGGCCATCGGCGGCCCCTCGGTGAACCCGGTGCGGCGTGAACAACCGTCCGAGTTGATCGCAACCGGTATCGCGGGGATCGACCTGAACAATACCCTCGTGTCGGGACAAAAAATCCCGTTCTTTGCCGATCCCGACCAACCCTACAACCAAGTGATGGCCACGGTGGCCCTGCGGGCACAGACCGACAAGATTATCCTGGGGGGGATGGGGATGACCAACGACGACTACCTCTACTTCAAGAAGGTATTCAGCAACGCGGGGGCACTGGACCGGATCATCAGTTTCATGAATACCACCGAAAACCCCGCGGTAGAACGCTTGCTGATACCGGACATGGCATTGACCGCCGCCGAGTACTTTGCGGTGGACAAAAACGAGAAGGTGCTGGTGCTGCTGACCGACATGACGTCGTACGCCGACGCGCTCTCCATCGTCTCCAACCGGATGGACCAAATCCCGTCGAAAGACTCGATGCCGGGATCGCTCTACTCCGACTTGGCACGGATTTACGAGAAAGCGGCGCAGTTTCCCGCGGGGGGCTCCATCACCATTGTCGCGGTGACCACCCTCTCGGGAGGCGATATCACCCATGCGGTGCCCGACAACACGGGGTACATCACCGAAGGGCAACTCTTCCTGCGTACCGACAGCGACGTGGGCAAGGTGATCGTGGATCCCTTCCGTTCGCTCTCGCGGCTTAAGCAACTGGTGCAGGGCAAGCAGACAAGGGAAGACCACCCGCAAGTGATGAACGCGGCAGTCCGGCTCTATGCCGATGCCTCGAACGCGAAAACGAAACAGGAGAACGGGTTCGACCTGACCGACTACGACCAGCGGACGCTCGCGTTCGCGCGGGACTACTCGGAACAACTCCTCGCGATAGACGTGAACCTCGACACCACCGAGATGCTCGACAAGACGTGGACGCTGCTGTCCACCCACTTCAAGCAGTCGGAGGTAAACATGAAACAAGAACTGATAGACACGTACTGGCAATAAGGAATGGCAATTAAATTTCAATACAATAAAACTTCCCGTCAACTGTTGGAAAAACAACTCGACGTGCGTGTACGGGCGCTTCCCACGCTGCAAAGCAAGGAGTCGGCGCTGCGTATGGAAGTGAAGAAAGCCAAAGCCGAAATAAAGCAGCTCGAGCAGGAACTCGAGGAGAAGATACAATCGCACGAGAAGATGGTGAGCCTGTGGGGAGAGTTCGACCCCACCCTGGTGAGCGTGAAAGACGTGCATCTCTCCAAACGAAAGGTGGCGGGAGTGCTCCTGCCGCTGCTGGACAAGGTGGAGTTCGCCATCAAACCGTTCAGCATCTTCAACCGCCCCAAGTGGTTCCTCGACGGGGTGAAGACCTTGGAGGAACTGGCTGAAGTGGGTATCCGCCGCGATTTTCAAGAGATACGGCTCCACCGGCTCGAGTACGCGCGCAAGAAAACGACCCAGAAGGTGAACCTCTTCGAGAAGGTTCAAATCCCGGGATACGAGGAGGCCATCCTGAAGATAAAACGCTACCTGGAAGACGAGGAGAACCTCTCCAAATCATCGCAAAAGATCATGCGGACACACCAGGAACAACGAAGAAAGGAGGAAGGAAGCGTATGGTAGCCACCATGAAGAAATTCAATTTTGTCTCTTTCCATAAAGAATACCTGCAGTTCCTGCGCGACCTGCGCGACTTGGGCATGGTTCACGTGGTAGAACAGGACAATAAAATGGTGGATGAGGAGCAGCTGCAAGACAAGCTGGCGGCCCTTAAACGGCTGAATGAATCCGCCAAGAAATTAAAATTGGCCCAAGATAAGAAGTCGCCCCTCTCCCCCCACCCCGCTGACGCGGAACGAGGGATGCACTTGCCCAAGGAGATCGAGCAGATCGAGAACAAGATTTCCACCCTGAACCAACAACTGCAAGTGAGCCTAAAGGAGCGCGACACGTTACGCCCTTGGGGGAGTTTTGACCCGGAGACGGTGAAGCGATTGGAAGAAGCAGGCTACCCGGTTCACTTTTTCATCGCCCAAGAACGGGCGTACGACCCCGAATGGGAAGAGCGCTATAACGCTTTCGTGATTCACCGGGAGGCTTCCAAGGTCTATTTCGTGGCGGTGACAAACGAGCCGGGACTTGCGGACGAGCTCCAAATCGAGGAGATGAAACGTCCCGAGGTGTCGCTCGACGCGCTTGACCAACTGATTCACACCCTGCGGGGAAAAATCGCCACGAAAGAGGAAGAGTTGAGAGAGCTCTCGGCCCACCTCCCGTCGCTGGAGGCAGCGGTGGCCGAGCTGGAGGCCGACATCTTCTTTACCCGCGTGGCCGGCAGTGCCACACCCGCGGCAGACAATAAGCTCATGCTCCTGCAAGGATGGGCCCCCGAGGAAAACGCGGGAGAGATATCCAAGTTCCTGGAATCAAAAGAGGTCTATTTTCACGTGTCCGACCCCTCGCCGGAGGACGACGTCCCGATCAAGTTCAAGAACAACCGGTTCTTCCGCTTGTTTGAGCCCATCGCGGAGCTCTACATGTTGCCCAAGTACAACGAGATCGACCTCACCCCTTTCTTCGCGCCCTTCTACATGATCTTCTTCGGGCTATCGCTCGGTGATATCGGTTACGGGGCATTCCTACTGGTGGCAGCAACGTTATTTAAGTTGGTAAAAAAAGGAAAGATTGCCGGACCGATGCGCGGCATCCTCGCGTTGGTACAGATACTCGGGGCCTCCACCATGGTGTGCGGCTTGCTCACCGGGGGATTCTTCGGTTTCAGCATCTACGAGACCAACGTCCCGTTCTTCCAGAATATGAAGGATCAGGTCTACTTCGATAACTCGCAAATGTTCATGCTCTCCCTCGTGCTGGGGGTAACCCAGATCATGTTCGCCATGTTTCTCAAGATCATCAACCGCATAAAACAATTTGGCTTCGCCCACGCGGTTTCTACCATCGGGTGGTTCATGCTGCTTGCCAGCGTGATCGTGGCCTACCTGTTCCCCGCGTTCTTACCGATGACGGGGACATCCCACATGATCGTGATCGGCATCTCGGCGATCCTGATCTTCTTTTTTAACTCGCCGGGGAAAAACCCGTTCATGAACGTGGGACTGGGCCTCTGGGATACCTACAACATGGCGACCGGCTTGTTGGGCGACGTACTGTCGTACGTGCGGCTGTTCGCCCTGGGACTCTCGGGGGGCATCCTGGCCAGCGTGTTCAATAGTTTGGCGCTGGGACTGAGTCCGAGTAACGCGGTGGGAGGAGCCGTCGTGTTCTTGCTCATCTTCTTGTTTGGGCACACCATCAACATGTTCATGAACGTGCTGGGAGCTTTCGTTCACCCCTTGCGCCTCACCTTCGTGGAGTTCTACAACAACGCGGAGTTCACCGGGGGCGGCAAAAAATATAATCCCTTTAAAAAAGTAAATCAATCAAATAACTAACATTATGGACAGCAACCTACTCATCGCCTATATAGGCATCGGACTCATGATTGCCCTCTCGGGAATCGGCAGTTCCTACGGGGTAACTATCGCCGGGAACGCGGCCCTCGGGGCACTGAAAAAAGACAGCAGCAAATTCGGGAACTTCCTCGTGCTCACGGCGCTGCCGGGAACGCAAGGACTTTACGGCTTTGCGGGGTATTTCATGTTCCAGAGCATCTTTAACATCCTCACGCCGGAGATCACCGCCATCCAATCGGCCGCCGTCTTGGCCGCCGGTCTTGCCATGGGACTGGTGGGCCTCCTGTCGGCTATTCGCCAAGGACAGGTGTGCGCGAACGGTATCGCCTCCATCGGGCAGGGCCACGACGTGTTTGGCAACACGCTTATCTTGGCGGTGTTCCCGGAGCTTTACGCCATCGTGTCACTCGCGGCCGTCTTCTTGATCGGGTCTGCAGTGGCATAGAAAAAAACTATGGAGTCGGAAAAGCTGTCGCGTCTCGCGGCGGCTTTTTTTGTGTGCTCTCCGGAGGGCCCGGCAAACGAAAGTCCGGGCATTGATTACGGGCATTCATTACGGACATTGATTACGGGCATTGATTACGGACATTGATTACGGACATTGATTACGGACATTGATTACGGACATTGATTACGGACATTGATTACGGGCATTCATTAGAGGCATTCATTAGAGGTGGTAATCAATCTTGCGCGGGTCGATCTCTTGGCGATCGATCCCGATATCTCGCATGGAGACGGGATCTTCCACCGGTTCCAAGTGCGTGTGTACGGTAACGGGTTCGTCGAACATCTTCACGATGGTTTCTTCAATCTCGTCGGCATGGTCGTGCCCCTTTTTCACGGTCCACTCTCCCGGCACCAGCACGTGCAAGATAATGAATTTCCGCTGACCGGCTACCCTCGTTAACAACGAGTGGTACTGGATCTGTTTCTCCCTTAACGAGTCCAAGTAGGCAGTGATGCGCTGCAGGTCCTCTTCCGGGATGGATGCATCCATCAACCCGCTGGCAGAACGGCTGATCAGCTTATACCCGATATAGACAATATGGATGGCTACCAGAATGGCAATGATGGGGTCAATGATATACCAGCCGGTAAATCGCACGATCACGATTCCCGCCATCACTCCCATGGAGGTCCACACGTCGGTCATTAAATGTCTCCCATTTGCCTCGAGCAAGAGCGAGCGCCGCCTCTTCCCGATCCGGATCAAGAGCCCTCCCACCGCTAAGTTGACCACGGATGCCAAGAGGGAGAAGAACAAGCCGGCGTGGATATTATCAATGGGGTGTGGATTCACGAGGCGGGGAGCGGCTGACCAGATAATGGAGAAGGAAGCAATCAGGATAAGGGCCCCTTCTGTCGCGCTCGAAAAATACTCTGCCTTGCTATGACCAAACTCGTGCTTCTCATCTGCCGGCTTCTGTGCCAGCCTAAGCATCACGAAAGCAAAGATAGCGGCAAACAGGTTGACGAATGACTCCAGCGCGTCCGATAGAAACCCCATGGAACCGGTAACACGGTACGCGTGGAATTTCAGCAGGATGGTCACCACCGCTGCCGCGATGGAGAGCCAGATAAACGGTTGGAGTGATTTCTGCTTCATTGCATCGGGCGTAAAGAGAAAGCAAAAGTAGTCATTTTTGACGACTGCTTGCTTCTTTCCGCGAGAAATCGCGGTTCAATCCGCTAATTCCTTCGCATCCATGAGCCCATCCCGGGCTTATTTAACACATAAAGCTCCGGCACCAAGAATTCCGATATTATCCAAGTCAGACGTCAAAATGTGAATTTTTTCCACCGATTTGGGATAAGGGAAATCTTTCAGGTTATCGTACATCGACTCTTCGAAAAGATCAAACGATCGAGTAATCGATCCCCCAAAGATAATCGCTTGCGGATCCAAGACCAGTAAAATAATCTTCACCAAAACGGCAATGTGCTTTCCATACTCGTTATACAGGTCGATAGATGGAGTATCGCCATCGCGCGCTTTTAACGCTACCTCGTAACCGGATTGATTCGCGGCACGGGTAAAAAAACGACTCCCACAATACTCTTCCAAGATCGAATCAAGGTAAGGTATTTCACCAAATTCCCCGGAACCGCAGTTGGAGTCCGACAGAAGATGATCCCTCTGAACGATCCCCCCTCCTACTCCTGTCCCCAGGGTTATACCCACGAAGTTTTCAAACTCTTTGCCTTTGCCGTAAATTTTCTCCCCGTATGCAAAACAATTGGCATCGTTGTCAATATGAACAGGCATACCGAATTCCGCTTCGAGAATTGATTTCAAATGCACTTCGTCCCAATCCCGTATATTCTGCACGTTGTAAACAATCCCTTTCTCTCTGTCAACAACACTGGGGACACCTATACCGATCGCCCGTGTATCATCGGTTTTTAACTTCGCGATGACCTCTTTCAAGATACCAAGTGTCTTTTCACCTCCCTCTGATGCGTTGGTTCCCGCGGAAAGTTGTTCCACGATACGATCTCCTTCAATTCTACCTCCCACGATGGAAGTACCTCCAATATCAACACCAATAATATTTTTCATTTTACTCCTTTACTACATTCATAACTCATGCCTCGGTTAAAGAGCGTTAGCCTTCGAATTTCACCTATCCTCCGGCAGGGCCAAAGGTATAAAGTACAATGAGGTTTCTATATCATGCCCAAAATCAATTCCTCTACGAGCGAAGACCTTTAAAAAATCACCATGATGCAAATATACTAGAAATTCCTTCTCCTGCACTCAATTGGTTAACCAGTTTCGGATAAACTCACTCGTTAATCAAATTAAGAACAAAGTGCTAGCGGTAAAAGGCATTTACCGAGATGAGGTATTCAGGGTTAATCCTTTTTTCATTATCTTTGCACAAGATAGGATGCACCTCGCCAACGCCTCAAGCAAGCTTGACGTTGCGCCTGGCCTTCACTATCTTTGTATCCATTTCGTTCAAGAAATCGTTCCTTCACTTCTAACAAGAACGGGAATCCGTGTCTGGCAAGAAGTACCCAAAGGGAACGGTAGAGTAAATATTGCAACTATATTATGTTTGAAAACTTAAATGAACGGTTAGAGAAGTCGTTCAAGATACTAAAAGGACAGGGAAAGATCACCGAGATCAACGTGGCCGAAACCCTGAAAGAGGTGCGTCGGTCGTTGTTGGATGCCGACGTGAATTATAAAACCGCCAAGGAGTTTACCGAGACCGTCAAGCGGAAAGCGATGGGGCAAGACGTGCTCAATGCCCTGAAGCCGGAGCAGTTGATGGTGAAGATCGTTCACGACGAGCTGGCCGTATTGATGGGGGGCACCGCTGCCGAGATCAACATCAAGGGAAATCCGGCGGTCATCCTCATGTCGGGTCTCCAAGGATCCGGTAAGACCACCTTCTCCGGCAAGCTGGCCAACATGCTCAAGAGCAAGCGTGGAAAGAACCCGCTGTTGGTCGCGGGCGACGTCTATCGTCCCGCCGCTATCGAGCAGTTGAAGGTGCTCGGCGAACAGATCGGTGTATCGGTTTACGCGGAGGAAGAGAACAAGAACCCAGTCAAGATTGCCCAAAATGCCATTCAACACGCGCGACAGTACGGGAAAGACCTGGTTATCATTGATACCGCGGGCCGTCTCGCGATCGACGAGCAGATGATGAACGAGATCGAATCTATCAAGAAGGCCGTCAACCCGCAGGAGATCCTTTTCGTGGTGGATGCCATGACCGGGCAAGACGCCGTCAACACCGCCAAGGAATTTAACGAGCGGCTCGACTTCAACGGGGTGGTACTGACCAAGCTCGACGGGGATACCCGGGGCGGGGCCGCGCTATCCATCCGCTCGGTGGTGAACAAGCCTATCAAGTTCGTGGGCACCGGAGAGAAACTGGATGCCATCGACGTCTTCCATCCCGAACGGATGGCCGACCGAATCTTGGGTATGGGCGATATCGTTTCATTGGTGGAGAAGGCGCAAGAGCAATACGACGAGGAAGAGGCCCGGAAATTGCAGAAGAAAATTGCCCGGAACCAGTTTGACTTTAACGACTTCATCGCACAAATCCAGCAGATCAAGAAGATGGGGAACCTGAAGGATCTCGCCTCGATGATTCCCGGGGTGGGAAAACAGATCAAGGACATGGATATCGACGACGACGCGTTTAAAGGGATAGAGGCGATTATCCGCTCCATGACCCCTCAAGAACGTAGTAACCCCGAGATACTGAACGGGAGCAGACGCGCCCGCATCGCGAAAGGGAGCGGGACCGACGTGCAGGAGGTTAACAAGCTGATCAAGCAGTTCGACGAAACGCGCAAGATGATGCGGATGATGACGACCGGCGGAGTTGGGGGTGCCAAAAAGGCAATGCGTCAAGCACGAAGAAGAAGATAAGTTTAATGTGCTAATATGCCAATGAGAATAATTGTTTGATGATGTGATAATGTGATGATGTGATGATTAAATCAACGAATCAGTAAATATGCTAATCGGCTAATCAATATGAGATTAATAGACGGGAAGGCGGTATCCGCCAAGATAAAAGAGGAGATTGCGGAAGAGGTAACCCGAATCAAGGCCGCCGGGGGCAAAACACCGCACCTGGCAGCGGTGCTGGTTGGTCATGACGGGGGCAGCGAGACTTACGTGGCTAATAAAGTGAAGGCGTGCGAAGCGGTGGGCTTTAACTCCACGCTCGTGCGTTACGAAGAAGACGTAACCGAAGCGGAGTTGCTTGCCTGCGTGGACCGGCTAAACAATGACCCCGACATCGACGGGTTTATCGTGCAGTTGCCCCTCCCCAAACATATATCCGAGACCAAGATCACCGAGGCGATCGATTACCGCAAAGACGTGGATGGCTTCCACCCCGTGAACGTGGGGCGCATGTCGCTGGGAATGCCTTGTTTTCTTTCTGCCACCCCGTCGGGCATCTTGGAACTATTAAAACGATACGATATCGAGACCCGCGGGAAACATTGCGTCATCCTCGGGCGTAGCAATATCGTGGGCAAGCCGGCGGCCATGCTAATGATGCAGAAGGCTTATCCCGGCGACTGTACCGTCACCGTCTGCCATAGCCGCACACCCAATATCAAGGAGATTGCCCTGCAAGCCGACATCATCATCGCGGCATTGGGCGTGCCCGAATTCCTCACGGGCGATATGGTTAAGGAAGGAGCCGTGGTTATCGACGTGGGCACTACCCGTGTCCCCAGCGACAAAACAAAATCAGGCTTTAAACTCACGGGCGACGTCAAGTTCGACGAGGTGGCCCCCAAGTGCTCTTTCATTACCCCCGTTCCCGGAGGCGTGGGTCCCATGACCATCGTTTCGCTCCTGAGAAACACCCTCCTCGCCGGAAAAAAAGAGATTTACCAAAACTGATTTGTTGATGTGATGATTCGGTGATTCGGTGATGTGATGATGTGATGATTCGGTGATGTGATGATGTGATGATTCGGTGATTCGGTGATGTGATGATGTGATGATGTGATGATGAGATGATGAGATGATGTAATTATTCGGTAATTGATTGAGATTCAATTAGCATATTAATCTCATTAGTCTCATTGGCACATTAGTTTTGCTTTCTGAAAGGAGGTTTCACCACCTTCGCTTTCAGGCTACGGTCACGGACTTTTATCATGATCTCGCTGCCCGGTTTCGCATATTCGGGTTTTACATAGCCCATTCCGATGCCGATCTTTAGCATGGGTGACATAGTGCCCGATGTGACATAGCCGATCACTCCTTCTTCTTCGTGCGTGATTTCGTATCCCTGCCGGGGAATGCCCCGGTCCACCATCTCAAAGCAGCACAACTTGCGTGTTATGCCGTCCTCTTTTTCTTTCTCCAATGCTTCGCGCCCCACGAACGGTTTATTCTCCGCGAATTTTGTAATCCATCCCAAGCCTGCCTGAAAGGGTGTGGTGGTTTCGTCCAGCTCGTTTCCATGAAGGCAAAAGCCCATCTCGAGTCGCAGCGTATCGCGTGCCCCCAACCCTGCCGGCTTGATCCCAAACGCTTGACCCGCCTCGAAGAGCGCGTCCCAAATTTTTCTCCCATCGGCCGGGTAAAAATAGAGTTCGAAACCACCCGCCCCGGTATAGCCGGTGTTGGAGATAATCACGTTTTCCGCGCCGGCAAACGTCCCGGTCACGAACGAGTAATAAGGAATCGCGGAGAGATCCGTGTCTGTCAGCTTCTGCAGGGTCTCCTTGGCGTTGGGCCCTTGCACGGCCAGCAGTGCCATGTGGTCGGACGCGTTCTCCAGTTCAGCACCCATGCTGTTCCATTGCCGGCACCATTCCCAATCTTTTTCAATATTGGAAGCATTCACTACCAACAAGTACTTCTCGGGTTCGTAGTGATAAACAATCAGGTCATCCACGATGCCTCCTTCTTCGTTCAAGAAAGAGGTATATTGCGCCTTCCCGAGCGGGATAAGAGACGCATCGTTGCTGGTCACTTTTTGTAGAAATTCAAGCGCCTTGGGCCCTTTCACCCAGAATTCACCCATATGCGACACGTCAAATACGCCCACGCTATTCACTACCGCCTGATGCTCGTCTATGATACCGGAATACTCGATAGGCATGTTGTATCCCGCGAACTCATGCATCTTGGCACCCAACGCTATATGAATACCTGTAAAAGGAGTCTGTTTCATAATTGTACAGTTCAGTTACTAATTGATAATTAAGAATGAAGAATTAAAAATCAAGAACTCCTCTTTCTTGAGTCTGGAGTCTGGAATTTTGAATCCTAAATCTGGAATCTTAAATCTCAGCGTTTTTCGCGACTAATTCCGCAATTTTCACGATCACTTTCGAAGCCTTTTTCATGGAAGGTATGGGCAGGTACTCGTACCTGCCGTGAAAATTCATTCCACCGGCAAAGATATTGGGACAAGGAAGGCCCATGTACGACAACCGAGCGCCGTCTGTCCCCCCCCGGATGGGTTTAATCTTGGGGGTTATCCCCGTTTCCTCCATGGCACGAAAAGCATAATCAATCACGTGCTTCACCGGTTCCACTTTCTCCCGCATGTTGTAATACTGGTCCTTCATCTCGAGGGCGAGTCGATCGTTGTACTTTTGGTTCATCTCGGCCACGGCCCGCTCCATGAGTTCCTTCCGTTGTTCGAATTTTTCACGATCGTGATCACGGATGATATAGGTGACCTCAGATTCTTCCACGGTCCCGTTCAACGAAATCAAATGAAAGAACCCTTCGTATCCTTCGGTATGCTCCGGCCGCTCTTTGATGGGCAACAGGGCCACCAACTCGTTGGCCACGTGCAACGCGTTGACCATCTTGTCTTTCGCGTAACCGGGATGCACGTTGCGTCCTTGTATCTTTATCTTGGCAGAAGCGGCATTGAAATTCTCGTACTCCAGCTCTCCCACTCCGCTACCGTCCATGGTATACGCCCACTCGGCACCAAATTTCTCCACGTCAAACAGGTCGGCTCCCCGGCCAATCTCCTCATCGGGTGTAAAACCAATCCGGATCTTTCCATGTTCGATCTCCGGATGATCGATCAAGTACTGCATCGCGTCCATGATCTCCGCGATGCCCGCTTTATCGTCCGCGCCCAACAACGTGGTCCCGTCCGTCACGATGATATCTTCGCCCACGTGCTGCAGCAATTCCGGAAAATCATCCGGCGACAACACCACTCCTTTGGATTCATTAAGCACGATATCTTTCCCGTCGTATTCCTCCACGATCCGCGGATTCACGTTCTCCCCGCTCATATCGGGGCTCGTGTCGAAATGTGCTATGAACCCGATGGTCGGCACGTCTTTTTTCGTGTTTGCCGGCAGGGTTGCCATGAGGTAGCAGTTACTGTCGAGGCTCACATCCTCGAGCCCCATCTCCAAGGCTTCCCTTTCGACCTCCTTCGCGAGGTTAAACTGTTTTTTCGTGCTGGGTGTCTCCGAATTGTTCTCGTCCGATCGTGTATCGATGCGGGCGTACTTGATAAAGCGGTCTACAATATCCATGATCTTATTCCATTATTTTTTATCTTCTTATTGTACAAAGATAGTGAAAGCCGAGAGCAGAGCCAAGCTTGCTTGAACTATTCCGACAAGTGAGAACAGAACGAGTTTACTCGTTTTGCCGAGCACAGGAATAGTCTAACTTGTGAACTATGCCATGGCGAGAATTGAAAATCGAGGAGCGAAGGCGACTCAAATAATCTAATTAAGGCGACTCAAATAGTCTAATTTATGAATAATGCCGAGGCGCATCCTATCTTATACAAAGATAGAAAAAGGGGGTGAATTGAAAAAATCAAATTCATCCTTTTGAAACTAAAAATAAAGTCTTATCTTTGCAGTTGGGTAAGTCCTATACGGCCAGCTCCCATTGAATCCCCCAGGTCTTGACCGAAGCAAGGGTATTTGGTTGTAGCGGCGCGATAT